>CAKZVN010000156.1 GCA_937922105.1 uncultured Litorilinea sp. | reverse complement strand
TTCCGGCCCGTTGTTGGTCACGGCAACCGTATGTTCAAAGTGGGCGCTCAGGCTATGGTCCTTGCTGATGACCGTCCAGCCGTCGCGCAACACTTTGGTTTGCCAGGTGCCGGCTTGCACCATCGGCTCGATGGCGATCACCAGCCCCGGCTCCAACAGGAGACGCCCGTCCGGGTCGCCGCCCACATAGTTGAGCACCTGGGGCGCTTCGTGCATCTGACGCCCCACGCCATGCCCCGTGTATTCGCGCACCACATGCAGCCCGGCGCTTTCCACCACTTGCTGCACGGCCCGGCTGATGTCCACCACGTGGTTGCCGGCAACGGCCTGGGCGATGCCCGCCATCAGGCTGGCTTCGGTAGTCTGAAGCAGGTGCTGGGCCTTCTCATTGATGGTCCCCACGGCATAAGTCCAGGCGCTGTCGCCGATGAATCCCCGGTGACGCACCCCCACGTCAATGCTGATCACATCCCCTTCGCGCAGGATACGATCCTTGCTGGGAATGCCGTGCACCAGTTCCTCGTTAATGCTGGTGCAGATGTGGGCCGGGTAGCCGCGATAGCCCAAAAACGACGAGACCGCATTGTAACGCCGGATCACCTCCAGCGCGATTTGGTCCAGTTCCCAGGTGCTGATCCCCGGACGCACCGCCTCGCGCAAGGCCTGGTGGGTGCGTGCGACAATGCGCCCGGCCTCCCGCATGATCTGGATTTCGCGCGGGCTTTTGAGAATGGGCTTGCGCTCTTCGCGACCGGCGGGCGGCTGCGCCGCCTGGCGCAAAAAGCGCTGCTTGCCCTGGCGTAACAATTCGCGCACGTCGCGTTCCTTTATCCCTGCAACGGGGTTTTCACCCCCAGCAACTCCAGCAGTTGCGCCTGCACCGTCTCAATCGGCTGCGCGCCGTCCACCTGCACCAACAGCCCCTTGGCAAAGTAATAGCCCACCAGCGGGGATGTTTGCTTATAGTAGACATAGAGGCGGTTGCGAACCGTCTCCGGCTTGTCGTCGTCCCGCTGATACAACTCGCCGCCGTCCAGGTCGCAGACTCCCGGCGATTTGGGCGGGTTGAACTCCACATGGTAGACCGCGCCACAGGTGCGGCATACCCGGCGCCCGGTGATCCGGCGCATGGCTTCTTCATCCTCCAAGTGCACCAGCGGTGCTTTGTGGATGCCGCCGCCCGCCGCGGTGAGCCGGTCGAGCGCGACTGCCTGGGTCAAGTTGCGCGGAAAGCCGTCGAAGATGGCCCCACGCGCGCAGTCGGGCCGGGCCAACCGCTCTTCCACCATGCGAATGGTCACCTCGTCGGGGACCAAATCGCCGCGGTCCATGTAACTCTTGGCTAATAGCCCCAACTCGGTCTGGTTCTTCAAGTTATAGCGAAAGAGATCGCCGGTCGAAATCTGGGGAATACCCAGCGCTTCTTCCAGCAATCGCGCCTGGGTACCCTTCCCCGCGCCGGGGACCCCCAACAAGACCAGGTACATGCGCTGCGCTTGCGTCATCGTTTTCCCTCAAGGTTGCCGCTCGACGCCAAGCCGCGCCTGGGCTGCGACCCGCCGCCGGGAACGGCCCGGTTGGATGGTGAACCGCCGCGGAGGAAAACCCCCCTCCGCGGCGCACCGAACTCGCGCTAGCGGATAAAGCCCTCATAGTTGCGCATGAGCAACTGGGCCTCGATCTGCTTCATGGTGTCCAACACTACACCGACCACAATGAGCAGGCCGGCGCTGCTGATAATCAGCGACTGATAGCCCGTCAACACCCCCGCACCACCGAACAACCCATCCACGATTACCCCGACGATGTAGGGCAATACCGCGATGAAGCCCAGGAAGAGCGCGCCCACCAGCGTGATGCGCGACAACACGCCGTTGAGATAAGCCTCCGTGCGCGGGCCGGGGCGGATGCCGGGGATGAAGCCGCCCTGTTTTTGCAGCGTCTCCGGCAGATTCTGTTGGCGGAACATCACGTCCGTGTAGAAGTAGGTGAAAGCCACCACCAACAGGAAGTAGAGCAACCAATAGAGGAAATTGGTCGGACTCATGGTGTTGTAGAACCAGTTGGCAACCGCGCCCACCCAGCCGGGATTCGCCAAGAAATAGCTCGCCAATGTGCTGGGCAGGATCAATAGGCTCTGGGCGAAGATCAGCGGGATCATCCCCGCAGTGTTGACGCGCATGGGCACATAGGTGCTCTGCCCGCCGACCATCATCATGCGATTGCCGCGCATGGTGCGGACCCGCTTGCCGTATTGCACCGGGATGCGCCGCTGCCCCTCGTTGATGAAAACGATCAGCGCAATCGTCAAAATCGTGATGATGATAAAGACGATGAGCAAGACCGGCTGCGCCCACAACAGACGAATCTGATAGGGCACGGACGAGAGAATCCCCGCAAAGATGATGAGCGAGACACCGTTGCCCACGCCTTGCTCGGTCAACAACTGACCCAGCCAGACCGCAAACATGGTGCCCGCAGTCATGCCGATGATGATGGTGATGGAGGGCAGGAAACTCGCTCCCGTGAAGCCCCAGTCGGGCAACACCACCAACCCACCGCCCACCGGCTGGCTCAGGAGCGTACCCTGGGCGATGGCTTGCAAGATCGCCAGCGGGACCGTCAACCAATAGGTGTACTGGTTGATGCGGTGACGCCCTGCTTCTCCTTCTTTACGCAGTTCTTCCAGCTGCGGGATGATGGGCGTCAACAGTTGCATGATGATGGACGCGGTGATGTACGGATAGACCCCCAACGCCATCATGCCCATCTGCGACAAGCCGCCGCCGCTGAAGAAATTCAGCAGGCTGAGCAGCATGTTCGTCTCCGTGCCGCGGAAGAGCAACTCCAGCGCGGCGCGGTCCACCCCCGGCAGGGGAATGTGGGCCGCAAAGCGATAGAGCAACAAAATCCCGATGGTGATCAGCAGTTTCTGCCGCAGATCGGGTAGGCGAAACGCATTGCGTACGGCTTCAAGCATAAGATGTTCTCCCTCGGCAAGTGCGACGCTGCCCGCTTGGGTGTCGCAACGTGCGCCCGCCCCTTAGGAGCGGGGCAGGCGCTTGTTGACTTCCCACGGGAGGATTTGGATGGAACCGCCCGCTGCTTCGATCTTGGTGCGCGCCGTCTCGCTGACGCGATGGGCCTGGACTTGCAGCGGCTTGGCGACATCGCCCCGCCCCAAAATCACAATGGGGTCCTGCGCATCCACCAAGCCCACCCCCGCCAGACTTGCCGGCGAAACCGTGGCGCCCGCCTCGAAGACGCGCTCCAGCGTATCCAAGTTGACCGCCACATAGTGGACCTTGAAACGATTGTTGAAGCCGCGCAACTTGGGCAGGCGCTTGATCAACGGCAATTGCCCGCCCTCGAAGACCGGGCGCACGCCGCCGCCGGTGCGGGCGTTTTGCCCTTTGGTGCCGCGGGTGCTGGTCTTGCCCTTGCCGGAGCCGGTCCCACGACCTACTCGCTTGCGCTTTTTGGTGGAACCTTCTGCAGGGCGCAGGTCATGTAATTTCATGCGTCACATTTCCTTTTCCGCGCGGGGCGCGCCGCGGCGCGCCCCGCCTTCCGTGTATCGTCTCTGCGTTGTCTGCGCCCGGTGCGCGCTTGGCGACGCGGGCCGCAGACCTATTCACTGACTTGCACCAGATGGGAGACTTTGTTGATCATCCCGCGGATGGCAGGTGTGTCTTCCTTCTCCACGGTCTGGTGCAGTTTGCTCAGACCCAGGGCGCGCACA
>CAKZVN010000155.1 GCA_937922105.1 uncultured Litorilinea sp. | reverse complement strand
GAGAGTCCAGGAGCAGCGTGACCGTGGCGAGGGGTCTCGGAGCACGGAAGGACGGATGAGCGGCTCGCGGAGCGGTGGGCTGAGTTACGCGGGTGACCATGTCGGTTGCGAATCCGAAAGTGGGTATCCAATCATCCGGGTCGTCGGGTGGGCGGTCCGGTCGCTTGCCGGAAGCAAACATCCCGCGCAGCCGGCAGCTCGGCAAGCCGTGGGACGAGTATACCATGCCCAAAGGGAGCGGGGCAATTGTCCGGGCGATCAGGAAGGATGCCGGACTGTTGCTGCGCAAGCAGGCGGTTCGAGGGGCAACGAACGGAGTGCCGACAGCTTAGTACGCGATCACGCTACGCACTGTGTCGAGGAGATCATCCAGCGCGTAGGGTTTGCGCAGCATGGAAAGCTGGGGATCATGGGCAAAGTCCAGCTCTGCAATTTTTTCGTCATACCCGCTGGAAAGGACAATGGGCACGGTTGCGTTTAATTTGCGGAGGTGATGATAGGTGTCCAACCCGCTCATAACGGGCATTCGTAGGTCCAAAATCACCAAGCGCACACGGTGAGCAAAGCGGTTGAAGGCTTCCAACGCCTCGTGACCGTTGGCAGCAAGGACGGCTTCGACGCCGGCTAGCTCCAAGATGTCGCGCACGGCTTCTCGGATGGCAACTTCATCGTCAACTACAAGAACCAGCGGGAGGGAATCGTTGTTTGCAGCCATGTTGGCCCCATAATCCTTCTCAATAGCGTTTCGGCGCGTGGAGGGGGACTCTGGACGCCGTGGCGGCTGGATGGTATCTCCAACGAGCGCCAACCAAGCCGCCTTACTCTACTCAACTCAATCTCTGCTCGACTATAATCTACTCGATCGTGCGGTTTTATAATACTGCGTAGTCTACACCAAATGCACTCTACATCAACTCTACACCGCGATAGGGTTTCCGAACATGTTAACATTTTGACGATGTGATGAAGTTCAGCGTGGTGTATACGACGCGTTGGCAGTCTGTTGTGCCGGAGTTTTGACGACCGGCGCTCGCCCGCGTATACTATGAAAGTTGTGCGCCGGGCAACCATTGTTCTTAGCGGGCAGTTGACCTTTTGCGCGCAATACTCCGACGAAAGAAACCGGCTCAGCGCTCCCCGATGGGTGTGCGAGCGGCAGCCAATGAGCCGCCTGGTCTCTTCGACCGCGGCGCGAGAGACGAAAGCAGGGATGCAATGGGGCGCATGAAGGTATTGTTGATGCAGGACGTTGCCAATCTCGGTCATGCCGGTGAAGTGCATACCGTGGCGGGAGGATATGCGCGCAATTTCTTGATGCCGCGCGGGTTGGCGGTGATGGCAAGCAAGGGCGCGCTCAAACAGGCCGAGGAGATTCGCCAGGCAGGGATTCGCCGCCGCGCGCAAGAGCGGGCGAATGCCGAAGCACAGGCTGCTCTGATCAGCAACCAGCGCTTGCTTTTTGCGGCGCGCGCCGGCGAAAACGACCGGCTCTACGGCTCGGTCACAGCTGCGGACATTGCCGAGCGGCTGTCGGAGGCGGTGGGCTTTGAGGTGGACCGCCGCCGCATCCAGTTGGAACATCCCCTGCGTGAGCTGGGCTGGTATACCCTGGAGATTCGGCTGATGTCCGATGTGACCGCCAAGTTCGTGGTGGCAGTGGTGCGCGAAGGCGAAGACTGGGTCGAGGCTGAGGCGCGCTTGGCAGCTACCAAGCCGGCTGCGGAGGCGACCGCCGGCGATACGTCCGGCGCGTAACACTCTGCGCGGCGCGGCAGCACACAAGGACGAACAAGAGCGCTCGGTCGAAAGACCAAGCTGGTAAGCTACGACCGGTCCGCACGCGGGCCGGTCGTTTACGCGTGGTGAACAGGTGGCAGTAGCTACGGCTGAAGCGTGAGGGGGATAACGAGTTCGGCGATGTTCTCGAAGCCTGTGTTGGTCTGTGTGTAGAGCAGGAGCAGGAGAGCATCGGCCTGGGTATCTTTGGGCAACGGGAGGCGATAGCTGTCTGTGACGAATGTGGGTTGACCGGTGGGCACGCCGGTCCATAGGCCGTAGATGGGCCGCGCGCGGTCTTGCTGGATGGGCGCGCTCGTGACGGGGTCGGTGATCTGGACACCGTGACGAAGCGGGCGCAGGCTGATCGCCAGGTCGCCGGGCCATGTGCCGCCGGCTAGGCGCCAAGTGAGGGTGACATCCAGGGCGCTATGGTGGGGCACGGCAGGGATGACTGGTGGTGGCGCAGGATGCGTGGTGACGGCGTGCAGGGTAATGTCCGGTGTGAGTGTCCGGGGGAGCGTATTGTCACCGGCAGGTGTCTCCGTGACGGGGACAGCGTCGAGCCGGAGCGCAACCCAGTCGGGCGTGATGCCTTGGAGCGTGGGCCGGCTGCGAATTTCCGCCAGCAGAGTCGGCGCAGCGTCCCAGGTGGCAAGGACGAGTTGCCCGCGCGCCAAGTGGGCGTCTACCTGTGGGCTGCTGACGACGGTGACGTCGGCGCGAATTCCCCAGATGTTGATGAGATAGTCCAGCGCCAGCGCGTCGTCTACGGCGGCGAAGAGCGCGACGGACTGGGGCGGGACTTGAGCCAGCAAGACGGCGGCGCGCTCAAGCGCCGTGTCGCCGGGCCGGTTGCGGCTGTCGGCGGCGGGCAAGGACGCATCGGCGCGCCAGAGGACAGCGCCCGCCAGCGTCGCTATGAGCGCAGCCTGTGCAACCAGGCGACGCCGCGGAAGCTTTTGGATGGCGGCGCGGACGGCATCGGCGACGGGCAACACCCCGATGAGGATCAGCGGATAGGCGGGGATGATGACCTGGAACCAGTTGCCGTAGCGATAGGCCCAACAGAAGAGCAGGTAGATCGCCAGAGTGCCATAGAGCACCAGCGGCAACCGGCGCGGCAGGCGTGCAATACCGACAAGGCCCGTGACCAGCAAGGGCAAGGTCAATTCTTCGAGGATGAGTTCGGGAAAGCCGTTGCCGAAGAAGGCGCGTCCCGGCTCGAAGCCCCAGAGCAATTCTTCGCGTCCTTGCGCGGTGCCGACGAAATCCCAAAACCACGCCTGGGCGGATGCCCACTCGCCCTGTCCCCACCACTGGGGATTGGCTGCGCCGCGCAGCCACACGTAGAGGTAGCCCGTAAGCGGCAACGCTGCCGCCGTCGGCGCGCCCAAGAGCGCACGCCAAGAGCGCAACAGATCGGGCTTGGTGAGCAGGACGGCGGCAACCAATGGCGGCACGATAAAGGCAACAGTGAGCATGTGCGCCAGGCTGAGACCACAGAGGAAGGCTAGGAAGAAGAGCCACGGCAGACTGTGCGGCGTGCGCTGCCAGCGTAGATAGACGAGCAGGATCGCCAACGTTTGGGCGACCGCGCTGCTGTATTGCTCGGTGGTGGTGGCGTAGTACCAGAAGAAATAGGTGACGCCGAAGAAAGCGGTGAGCAGCGCTGCCATCAGTGCGGTGAAACGGTCACCGGCGCGTGCGGGACCGGCAACGGCAGCCATGACGCCGACCATGAGCCACAACGCCAACAGTGCCCAGAGCGTGCTGTAACTGCTGAGAATGGGCATGGGGTTGGGGGGCGGTGCATCCGACGGCATCACCAGGGTGAGCGCGTTGCGGATGCCGTGGAACCAGAGCCAGCCGCCCGCGGTGTAGAGCGGATAGCCGGGCGCGTTGCTGGGCCGCGCCTGGACTTGGGCGTATTGGTGGGTGATGAGGTCGCCGCCATGCAGTTCGTAAGGCTGGAGACCGGTGTCGAGGGTTGCCCAATAGACGACGGCAAAGACGATGACGACGGCGAGCTGGGCTGTGCGCCAGGGAGAGAGGGCACGGCGCCGGGCAGATGGCGAGTGGATCGGCTGGGAGGACATGGACGACAACCGGCGGGCGACTCCTCGATGGATGCGCTGCTCAGCAGCGACATGGC
>CAKZVN010000154.1 GCA_937922105.1 uncultured Litorilinea sp. | reverse complement strand
CGGGTATCGCCGGTCGGATAACCCACGGGCACGCGCGCGTCGACCAGGGGCGTCTGGGCATCAATAAATCCGGTCGTGATTCGTCCTGCCTCTGAACTGCCGTAGGTGTGGGCGAAAACAACATGGGGGCCAAGGACGCGCCGATAATGGGCAAGATCGCTTGCCTGGATACTTTGTCCCGCCAGCGTGACCAGGCGCAAGGCGGGCAGGCGTGCATCATCGCCGGCAGCATCCAGCAACGCTCGTGCGAGCGTGGGCGCAGGACTTAGGATGCTGATCGCGGCGTCGCGCAGGGCAGCCAGCATCTGTGTAGCGGTGTAGTTTTGCGGGTTGAGCGGGTAGACTGCCCCACCCACCGCCAATGCCCCCAACGAGTTGTGCGCCGAGGTACTAAAGCCGGGAAATGCGGTCACAGCTTGGCGGTCGCTCGCCGACGTGCAATAGAGGTGCACGTTGAGGTAGGCGCCGCAGACCAATGATGCATGACTGGTGAGGACACCCTTAGGGACGCCGGTCGAGCCGGAGGTGAAGAAGATGGCGGCGCCGCGTTCCGGCGCGAGCGCCAATCCCGGATTCTCACGCTGGGGCGATGTGGCGATCTCCGCGTCCACCAACAATGTCTGCCCTGCGCGCAGATGGGGTGTGACCAGGGGTACATGGCGCGCAGCGACGATTACCGCGCGGGCTTCAAGGCGCTCCAGCAGTTGGCACAGCCGCGCGGGCGGCTCAGCCGGGTCCAGGAACGCATAGAGCTTCCCAGCCTTAAGCGTACCGAACAGCGCGGGGAAGACCGCGTCGTCCAAATTCATGACAATCGCGACCGGCTCCTCGCCGTCGCCCAAGTGCGCCAGCAGCGCGTGCGCATAGGCGTTGGCTTCGGTGTTGAGCGTGGCATGGGTGAGGGTGCGCGCCGGCTCCACGACGGCGACACGCTCGGCGTACAGTGCCACGGCGCGCTCCAGCAGGTCGGTCAAAGAGCCGGACAGTACGCTGTCCGGTAAGGGCGCAAAGTCGGGCGGTACGCGCCCACTATAAGTTGCGTGCACTTGCAAGCGCGTCGCCCCATCGTGGGGTGTAGATCGTCCTGCGTCCGGCGCAGCGGATGGGGGCGAGACGACCCGTACAGGAGTTGGAGGAGCGGTCATACTGTCTCCTCAGTTTGATCCGCGGGCGCGGTCTGTCCGAGCCACAGGGCCAAGCGTGACCAGCGCATGGAGAGCAGCACCGTGGGCCAACGCGCCGTCAAGACCTCCACATAGCGGCGATTGAGGTCATCCACGCGCTCCTCCAGCGTCCCCTGCTTTTCCGCCCGGAGCGGCGGCATATATTCGACCACAACCCGCCCGTCGGTGGTGGTATGGGCAAAGACCGGAATCAGCGGCGCGTCATACTCGGTCGCCAGATGGGCCGGGCCTGCCATGAAGGTGACGTGTAGCCCGAAGAAGGGGCGCGTAAAACCGCTGCCGGTGATACCGTCCCCGGCAATAAAGACCGCGCCCCCCCGTTGCAAGGTGGCGCCGCCGGCTTGAAGGACCGCCGCGCGCGCCGCCAACGCCATAGCCTGTCCGCCGTTCATTGCCAAGACCGGCAGGAACGCCACCTCCGCAAAGGTCCGTTGGTGTAACAACCGGCGAATGACCGAGCTTGGGGTGCCCATGTGGCAAAACACGAAGACGGCGCCGCGGCCTTGTTGCGCAATGTCTGTCACTGTGTCGAGACCGCTTTCGCGGAGCCATTGGGCGCGCGTAGCGGGGTGGTACAGATGTGCTTTGCGCCAGTCGGACCAGCTGTTGTTCATCAGGAATTGTAACAACAACTGTCCTTGCGGATCGTCTAACCCGACGCGCGCCTGCCACGCTCCGAAGGTCTCCATTGGTTGTTTGAGAATCCGTTTGCGCACCAGGGGAAGACGCAGCCACTGCCTGTGCAGCGCGACACCCAGGCCGTAAGGCAACTTGGCCTTGCCCAGGATCGGCCCGCGACCGGTGAGCCGGGCGAGGGCGCGCATGGGGAGGCTCTGTTTTGTTCGCGCGCGTGCGCGGGGCCGGGCGTGTGCCCACATCCAGGCAGGTCCCGCCGCATCACCGCGTGCGGACTGCGTGTCTACCGCCGCAGCGGACTCATCATACGCGGCGGTGGTTTGTGCGTCTTGCTCGCCTACCATCAACTTGGCCAAGCGGCGTACCGTCGGTTGGGCGGTCCAGGCGCGCAGCGAGACGGCGCACCCGAAACGCTGCTGCACCATGGTCAAGACGCGCACCAGTTGCAGCGAGTTGCCCCCCAACTCCACGAAGTCGTCGTCAATGCCTACCGTCTCCAGCTGCAGCAGCCCGGCCCACATCTCGGCAAGCTCTGTCTGCAGCGGCGTCTCCGGCGGCGCGTAGGGGGTTGCCAAGTCGGGGCGCCGGTTGCCGGGCGGCGGCAGGGCACGGCGATTGACCTTGCCCGACGCGGTCATGGGCATGCTTTCTAAGAAGATCAAGCGCGCCGGGACCATGTAATGGGGCAGGCGCTCCGCCAGATACGCGCGCAGTGCCGGGACAGTCAGCCCTGCCCTCGGTTTGAGCGATGCATAGGCTGCCAAGATGCTTTGACCGTCGTGCAGCGGGTGGGCGATGGCTGCGGCTGCGGCGACATCGGGATGCGACTGGATCGCCATCTCCACCGCGCCCAACTCGATGCGATAGCCGCGAATCTTTACCATGAAGTCGGTGCGTCCGTGATGCTCGACACAGCTGTCGGGCCGGATCAGGCCCAGGTCGCCCGTGTAATAGAGACGCACGCCTGGCTCGTCGGGGTCGGCGCGGAAGCGCGCCTGGGTGCCGGCTTCGTCGCGCCAATAGCCGCGCGCCAGGTAGCGGCTGCGCACCACGATCTCGCCGATCTCGCCGGGACCAAGACGCGTGCCGTCCTCGTCTACGATCAAGACTTCGCGGTCACGCAGGACATAGCCCACAGGCACGCGACCGTCCACAATCACCGTGTCGCGATCGCTGTAGCCCGCGGTGGCGCGTCCCACCTCGGAGATGCCCAGGACAAAAAGCAGCGCCGCGCCGTGCTTACCCAGCGTGCGCTGGAAGTCTGCCACATCTTGCGCGGTAATGGGCTGCCCCGC
Organism: uncultured Litorilinea sp.; assembly: GCA_937922105.1. Taxonomy (GTDB): domain Bacteria; phylum Chloroflexota; class Anaerolineae; order Caldilineales; family Caldilineaceae; genus QEUY01. The sequence goes on along the minus strand of CAKZVN010000154.1, from coordinate 1,107 downwards.
GATGGTCACCATGCGCAAATGAGGCAGGCTGTCGCCCTCATCCATGGCGGACATCAACTCGCGCAGGAGCGACGCCGACGGGTTCATCAGCGTGATCTCGGCCTCGCGCAGCCGCGCCAACAGGTCGCGTGCGCTGTAGCTGCGCGGGTTGAGTGTGGCGATGGAGCCACCGTTGAGCAACAGCTCGATGGAGCCGTGTACCGAGCTGCTGAAGCCGGGAAAGTGGGTGAGCGCCTGGCGGTCGTGGCGGGTGATGTACCCCATCTCGGTGTTGTTCCAGGTGTGGTGCAACATGTGCTCGTGGTCGCGCACCACGCCTTTGGGGATGCCCGTGGAACCGGAGGTGAAGAAAATGGCAGCCAAGCGGTCGGGTCGGAGTTCCAGCCGAGGGCTGGGTCGCGACGGCAGAGCCATGACTTCTTCGGCGACGAGCAGGGCCTGGTCCGGGCGCAATACCTCTTTGACTTTGTCCAGGTGGCGCGCCGCGGTGATCACGACGCGCGCCTCCAGCCGTTCCAGCAGTTGTTGCAAGCGCGGGGGCGGCTCCGCGGGGTCCAGCGCGGTATAGATCTTGCCCGCCTTGAGCGCGCCATAGAGCGGGGGCAGGATGGGGTCGTCCAGGTTCATGATGACCGGGGCCGGTTCCTCCGCGTCGCCCAGCAGCTCCAACAGAGCGTGGGCGTAGCGGTTCATCTCCGCGTCCAGCGCGGCATAGGTCAAGGTACGCCCCGGCTCCATCAGCGCCACGCGCTCGGCAAAGCGCGCGGCGGCGATGTCCAGCTGCGCCGCCACCGAGCTGGTCAACGCCTCACGCGGGAAGGGCGCAAAATCGGGCGGGATTTGACCGGGATAGTTGCGCTTGACTTGAAAATCGCTGTAGTAGATAACAGACTGCGCCGGTTGGGCTGTGGGTGTCGCCATTCTGTCCCCTATGAGTGAAATCCAACCCGGAATCGTTAGGCCGCGGTGCTTTGCAGCCGGATATCGTCACGTGTAAAGACTTCGGGCAACAGAGCCATGCCTAGCCCCGGCGCTTCCGGCGCATAGACAAAGCCCTCCTCGATGCGCGGCAGTGTTGTCACCAACTGCGGATACCAGCCATGATTA
>CAKZVN010000153.1 GCA_937922105.1 uncultured Litorilinea sp. | reverse complement strand
TCTTTGTTTTGGGCGATGAACGGTTGAAGTGGCGGCGGCGCTGCCTGTGATCGCCACACGCAGCGGCTAAATCGGGAGCGGTTGGGCAGTGTGCACGGGGAGCGGCGTGATCCCCATGCGTTGCAGATACGCCGTAAAGTCGGCCCAGCCGCGGGCAGCGTAGGCGGCATACCGGTTGGCTTTGCCGCGCACGCGTTCCGGCATCTCCGGCAATAGCCCCATGTTGGCCTTCATGGGCTGGAAGTTTTCCGGGTCGGCATGGGTGATGTAGTGTAAGAGCGCGCCGATCATGCAGCTCTGGGGGAAGCGCAGAAGCGGTTCCCCGGCTAAGAGGCGCGCCATGTTGATCCCGGCTACCAGCCCGCCCATGGTGCTGCCCACATAGCCTTCCGTGCCGGTGATCTGCCCGGCGAAGAAGAGGTCGGGCCGCGTGCGGAACTGGAGAGTCGGCTCCAGCAGGGTTGGGCTGTTGATGAAGGTGTTGCGGTGCATTTGGCCCAGGCGCACAAACTCGGCCTCAGCCAGGCCGGGAATCATGCGCAGCACGGCTTCCTGCGCGCCCCAGCGCATATTGGTCTGGAAGCCCACCATGTTGTACAGCGTGCCCGCGACATTATCCTGGCGCAGTTGTACTACGGCATAGGGGCGACGCCCCGTGCGCGGGTCGGTGAGACCGACCGGACGCATGGGACCGAACGCCAGTGCGTTGAGATCGCGCTCCGCCAAAACTTCGATGGGCATGCAGCCCTCGAAATAGCGCTCCAGTTCCTTCTCAAATTCCTTGAGTTGAATCTTGGGCGCGTCGCGCACGGCCTGCACAAAGGCCTCGTATTCGGCGCGATTGAGGGGGCAGTTGATGTAGTCTCCCTCTTCTTGACCCAACGCGCTGTCGCGGTCATAGCGACTTTGGCGAAAGGCGATGCCCATGTCAATGGAATCGGCGACGACGATGGGGGCCATCGCGTCGTAAAAGTAGAGGTGGCGTGCGCCTGTGAGCGCCTGGATCTGCGCCGCCAGCGCGTCGCTGGTCAACGGCCCGGTGGCAATAATGGTCGGCCCGTCGGGGATGGCGGTGACTTCGGCGCGCGTGACCTCGATGTACGGGTGGCGGCTGATGGTTGTGGTGACTTCCTCGGCGAACTCTTCACGCCCGACGGCGAGCGCGCTCCCCGCGGGCAGCGCGTGCTTGAACGCGGTGGCGATGATCAGGCTGCCCAGTGCCAATAGTTCATGTTTGAGCATGCCCAGGGCGCGGTCGGGTAAAGTGCTGCCCATCGAGTTGGAGCAGACCAATTCGGCCAAGCGATCGGTGGCATGGGCGGGCGTAGGGCGCACCGGGCGCATCTCGTGCAGGCGCACCGGGATGCCGCGGGTCGCCAGCTGCCAAGCCGCCTCGCAACCGGCTAATCCGCCGCCCACAATGGTGACAGGTGGTGTCATAGGTCTCTCCTTGCGTTACATGCTGCGCGACCACAACCGGCACGGAGACCCTGCCGGGCGCAGCGTTCCCGGATTGTAGCGCAGCCTTCCTCCCAGGGTCAACTTCGGAGGATCGAGGCCTCGACCTGGGAACGATTCTGTTGAGAGCAGGGCGGTGACACACCGTACATGCTATACTGGAGCCTGGCAAGCCGGAGCAATTCGAGGAGGAACGGATGAACGCGGTCGAGATTATCGTCAAAAAGCGTGACGGGCAGGAACTGTCCGCGGAGGAGATCGAGTACTTCATCCGGGGCTACACAGCGGGACACATTCCCGATTATCAGGCCGCGGCCTGGGCGATGGCTGTCTATTTCCAGGGCATGACCGACGCCGAGACCACCGCGCTCACGTTGGCGATGGCAGCCAGCGGCGCGCAGTTGGACTTCCACGGCGCATTGCCGCCAGGGACACGCGTGGTGGATAAGCATTCCAGCGGCGGCGTGGGCGACAAGACGACCCTGGCGGTTGCGCCGATTGTGGCGGCGTGCGGTCTCTATGTGGGCAAGATGAGCGGTCGTGGCTTGAGCTTTACCGGCGGCACGATTGATAAACTGGAAAGCATCGCCGGGTGGTCGCCTGATCTGGACGAGGCACGTTTCTTGCAACAACTGCGTGAGGTGGGCTTGGTGATCGCCGGGCAGACCGCGGAACTTGCACCCGCGGACAAGGCGCTCTATGCGCTGCGCGACGTTACGGGGACCGTGCCCAGCCTCCCTTTGATTGCAGCCAGCATCATGAGCAAAAAGCTAGCTGCCGGGGCCGATGCCATTGTGTTGGATGTGAAGTGCGGGCGCGGCGCGTTTATGGAGACGCCGGAAGCCGCCCACGCGCTGGCGCGCCGCATGGTCGCCATCGGCACGCGCGCCGGGCGCGAGGTGGTGGCGCTGATCACCCAGATGAACCAACCGCTGGGCTATGCCATCGGTCACGCGGTGGAGGTGCGCGAGGCGATTGCCACACTCCACGGCGCAGGACCGGCGGATTTCCAGGCCCTGGTGGAGCAGGTGGCGGCGGAGATGATCCGGCTGGCTGCGCCGGGTGGGCTAGGCGAGGAGAAGGCACGGCGCCAGGTCGCCGCGGCGATTAGCGGGGGCGCTGCTCTGGAAAAGTTCCGCGCGTTCGTGGCTGCGCAGGGCGGTGATGTCGCCCAGGTAGATGATCCCGACCGTCTCCCGACGGCCCCTTACCGTCTTCCTGTTTATGCGGAGCAGACCGGTACGGTCGCGACCGTGGAGCCGCGCGCGCTGGGGTTGGCGGTGGTTGCGCTGGGCGGCGGGCGGGAACGCAAGGGCGATCCCATTGACCATCGGGTTGGGATCGTTCTGGCACGCAAGGTGGGGGATGCGGTGGCAGCCGGCGACTTGCTGTGCGAGATTCATGCCGCCGGCGAAACAGACGCGCAGCGCATCTTGCCCCAAGTGCGTGCCGCGTTTACGGTGGTATCCCACACGGTGGACCCGTTGCCCCTGATCTTGGGACGTGTGACGGCTGACGCAGCGTCGTAGGCTCCTGTGACGTTACCAGACGGTCTGGAGCCGCTCGCTCACGACAGTGTCGTAGAGTGCCACGGTCTGCTGGGCAATCTTGTTCCAGTTGTAGAGCTGTTGGGCCTGGGCTTGGGCGCGCAGACGGCGCAGGGCTGCGGCGTCGGGGTCCAAGAAGAGACGGCGCACCGCCCAGGCGATGCTCTCCGGGTCGCCCGGATAGACGGTCAGTCCGGTTTCCTCATGCCGGACGACCTCGCGCAGCCCGCCCACATCCGAGACAATCACATTGCAGCCGAGGCTCATGGCTTCCAGGGCGACGATGCCGAACGGCTCGTAGAGGCTGGGGAAGATCGCCGCGTCCACGACCTGATAGAGGCAATCACGACGCTCGTCGCTGATGAAGTCCAGGAAGTGGATGGCGTGCGCCACGCGCAGTTCCACCGCCAGGGGCCAAAGATGGCGGCTGTTCTTGCCCGCCACCAATAGCCGCGTGTTGGGGAAGTCGGCGAGGATGGCAGGCATGGCGCGGATGAGTACATGCAAGCCTTTTTCGTGCACGATGCGCCCGACAAAGAAGAGCAGGCGCTCCCCGTTGGGCGCGTATTGGCGGCGCAGCGCCGCGCGCTGATCGGGCGTGCAGGGGTACGTCGTTTGCAGATCAATGCCGTTGTGAATGATGCTGATCTTGTCCGCAGGGGTGCCGAAGAAGCCGGCTAACTCGTCCACCATGTAGCGACTACAGACGATGACACGCCAGGCCTCATGGCAAAGCTGGCTTTCCAGGCGATCAATTCGACTGCTGGTGGCGCTGGTCACGTGACCCTGGTGGCGACCGCGTTCGGTGGCATGGATGGTGACGATGAGGGGGATGCGGTAGTCATATTTGATGCGGACCCCGGCGACGCCGGCTAGCCAGTCGTGCACATGCACCACCTCATAGGGCCGGCTCTTTGTCAATTCGTGAGCCTTCGTCACAAAGATTTCGTTGGCAGAGACGACGGTGTTGTAGAGGTCCATGGGGTCGAAGGGGGGCATTTCCAAGCGGTAGACGGTGACACCGTTGCCGAGTCGTTCGACCTCCGGGCCGCCGGCATAGCGCGTGGTGAGAACGTCGACTTCCAGCGGACCAAATTTGCTTTGCGTTTGGCAAAGCGCGGGGATCAACCCCGCCACGTGTTTGCCCATCCCGCCTACGACATAGGGCGGGTATTCCCAACTCAGAACCAGAATGCGCATAAAGACTCGACGTGTAGTGGTTGTCGCAACGGGACCGATAAGTATGACAACTGGGATCAGAGTGTTTTGTGGTTCAAGGGGTGTAATTCCCAAAGGCGACCACGTCCACAGACCAAGCTGGGGCAGGGAGCAGCGGCTCGGCAAGGTACGCGCAGGTAGAACGATAGGCGAACTCTGTTACCCCCTGTCGGAAGCCGGTCGGTTGTGGCGTGCTGCTGTTGGGGGCATTAGTATACTCGAATTCGTGCCAAAGCAGCCAATAAGCCGACGTGCTGTGTGGCGCATGGCGGGCGAAGATTTCGGCGCCGATGGGGGTTCCTAAGACGAAGGGCGCGTTGGTGCGGGCGCGCAGCGCAGCATACCAGGTAGCGCCCTGGGCCGCGTCGCCGAGCCAGAGGATGGCATCATTGCCGGTAACCTCCTCGGCGGCTTGCGTCGGGTCCACGAAAAAGCGGACCCGATCCGAGCCGTCTGTCGCGCCGGGGGACAACGATAGCCCGGGGGCGACCATCAAAATACGCGACGGGGCCAAGCGCGCCGTGATCGCGTCCAGTAGCATGGTCAGCGTTGTGGTGTCTATTGGGAGAGGGGTGGCTTGCAGGGCGGGATAGGGGGTGAGCCAGGCGTGTCCGGCAGTGAGCGGCGCCGCGGCGCGCACTGCCTGGGGCGTCCAGGGGCCGAGGACGACCGTGACCGCAGGGTCGAGCAAGAGTTTCTGCAGGGCGCGCACGGAACGGTCCGGGTCGGCAGAATCGTCCAACGCCAGCGGGACTACGGCGCGACCGGGCGGCGCACAGTCGGCAATGGCCCGGCGCACTGCGTCCAACGCAGCGTAGCCGTCTTCGCGGTAGAGACCCTCGAAAGGCGCAATGAGACCCACTTTGTCAACCGGGCGCACAGATGTACACGCCGCCGGCAAGAGCAGACAGAGGGCAATCCAGAACAGCGCAACGACGCGCGGGAGCGGTGCTTGCACGTGGCGTGTGGGTCTCTTAGCGATAGCCGAATGCCCGCATGTTTTGCTCATGCTCGGCAAGGGTGCGCGCAAAGATGTGGCGACCGTCGCTGCCGGTAGCCAGGAAGAAACAGTAGTTGGTGACCGCGGGGTTGCGCGTCGCTTCGATGGCGCTCAACCCGGGGCTGGCGATGGGGCCGGGCGGCAGCCCAGGATTGAGATAGGTGTTGTAGGGGCTGATGACGGTGGCATATTCCTCGATACGCTGCGGCTTCCACCACCAGTTGCCCACCGTGCCGCGCGCATATTGCACGGTCGGATCGGCTTGCAGATAGGTCCCCCCTACTTCTTGGAGACAAGTCCCGTTGAGGCGATTGAGATAGACCCCCGCGATCAGCGGACGCTCGTCGGCTTGCACAGCCTCGCGCTCGACAATGCTCGCCAACGTGATCAAGTTA
>CAKZVN010000152.1 GCA_937922105.1 uncultured Litorilinea sp. | reverse complement strand
GAATGTCTTGCATATCCACCGACTCGTCCAGCAACGTGCCTGCCAGACCGGGCGGCAGGTCGGTAGGCGGTTCGGGCAAATACTCGGCAATCTGGTCAACCACCTTGTCACGGCCGCGCAAATACCACAGGGTATAGGCCGCCGCGGGACCGCCAAAAAGCAACAGAAGAGTCAGCGCCACCAGCCCCACATTCGCCACCGGTCCCCACCGCTGGCGGAAGGACTGCTCGGCTTCCAAGCGGGCCGCTTCGGCGTCGGCTGCCGCCTGCCACGGTTGCGCCACCCCATCCACCACATCGGGGGTAAACTCGACGCGCACCTCGAATTCCTCGCCGGGGTTCAGACGCCGCGTCAGGTCAAAGCCAATGGCGCGGCCCCCCTCGATGAGCGCAGCCGTGGCGCGATCGCGCGCATCCACGCTGTTGACATAGGCCGCCCACTGTTGGATGTTGGCGGTTGAGGGCATGATCACACGCACGCGTCCCGCCAAAACCGGGAAGCTACGGTCCCCGTAGATGGCCTTCCACCAGACTTGGTCACCGCCGTCGTAATAGCGCAGACCGCCGTGCACCGTGTAACTCAGGGTAAAGGTCTCAGTGCTGTTGGAGGTGGGGGGGAAGAACCACTCAATGACATAGGAGGTGCTGTATTCCTGCACCACGAAGGTGTAGGTTTCCTCACCGCTCACCGCGCGACGATAGACATTGCCGCGACCGTCGGTGATGGTCCAGTCGTCCAGCCGGGTAAAATTGCGGATGGGAATTTCGCGGAAACCGACGCGGAAGGTCCCGCTGGTGAAACGAATGGTCTGGCGTTCGTCAACGGTAAAGGACCCGTCGGTACGCACTTGGATATCTACATCAAAGCGTTCCCAGACCAGGGAGCGCTCCTGGGCGTAAGCTGCCGGCGCAAGCGCCGGTACAGCGACAGCCAACGCCACCAACAGCCACACCCACACAAACCACCGAACGCGAACGCGCATAATGCCTCCACTGGTTGCTGTCGGTCAGAAACACCAAACATAAGCGTACACCCATGCGCAGCGTTCCGGCTGACATTCTACCACGAATCGGCTGACCGCTCACCACCAACTCCGCCGGCAAGCGGTACGCTGGGCTTAAGACGGTTGCGCTGGGGTAGCGCTGTGCTCGGTGGCGGCCCACAGCCGGTCGGCATCGCCCTCCTCCAGGGGCGGGAGATCGCTCAACGCCAACAGGCCAAACTGTTGTAGGAACGTCTCGGTCACGCCATAGAGAATGGGCCGGCCCACTGTCTCTTGGCGCCCTACCTCGGTGATCAGCCCGCGCTGGGTTAATGAGCGTAGGACCCCGGCGCAATCTACCCCGCGCACCGCCTCGATCTGGGCACGCGTCACCGGCTGGCGATAGGCGATCACCGCCAACGTCTCCAGAGCCGGCCCGCTCAGACGATTACCGGTGTCCAAGTTGAGAAAGCGCTCGATGACCGCCGCGGCTTGCGGCGCGCTCACCAGTTGAACCTTGCCGTCAAATTGTTGCAAGCGCACACCGCGCCCCGGCAAGGACAACGTCTGCGCCAGCCGGTCCAACAACGCGATCACCGTCTCCGGTTCCAGGTCCAGCGCTTGGGCCAGGCGCGCCGGTTCCACCGGTTCGGCAGCCACAAAAAGCAGACTTTCCAACAGCGCAAGATAATCCTGTTCTCCATCCGGGAGCGATGCGCCGGGATCATCGGCACTGTCATCACCGGACGCAACGCCTGCGTTCTCGAGTGGAGCGGGGGGCGACAGGGTAACGTCGTCCGGCGCAGCGGCGTCCAGGGTAGGCAAGGTTTGGACAATGTGTGTGTGCAGACCGACCGGGCCGGGCAAGGCGCGCGGCGCTTGGACTTGCCTAGAATGCGCCGCCGGCTGCGAGACGGCGCGCGGCGGCAATGAAAACCAGGCACGCACCCCCGCCAAGGCGTTCTGCCAAAACTCGCGCCAAGTCATGAGCTGCGGCAACCACATGGGAAAGGGCGTACACACATGGCTTAACCTGCCCATTCCGGGTCATAGGGGGCATAGCGCATGTGAACGTCCAAGCGCCCTAGCTTTAGACCCATCTCCCGCTCGATCAATTCGCGCGTCACTTCGACCACCTCATCGGTCTTCATGGGGACATCCACGTCGGGCGCGGCTTCCACTTCCAGGCGGATATCCACCGAGCCGCCTTTGGATTTCACCACCGGCACGACGCTGATGATCTCCGCCAGTTGGTCCAACTGCCACGCCAACCGGCGCCCGATGCTGGTCGTGTCCAGTTCGGCAGAGCCGCCCTGCGCGGTGCGAATGCGTACCCCGCGCCGCCCGCCGCTCCAAACCTCCACGCCGATGAGCAAACCGAAAAAGAGCACCCCCACCACGCCCACTGCAATCTGTCCGATCAGGAAGTTGGTCGGGTCGCGTGTGCGCTGCGCATCCAACCATTGCCCGGCCTGCTCCAACGCCGCGATCAACCACGCCACCGTCGCCTGGGGTGTCGCCGCGGCAATGCTCACAGCCCCCAGCAACACAAGCCATAACAGGACGGCGACAATGCGGTTAAAGGTATTCATAGCCTCCCCGGCACAAGGCAGACGCGCAAACAAATGGACAAGCCGCTCGGCAGACAACTTCTGTTGTCAATTATACACCAAGCGCCGAACGCGCGCGAAGCCGCCTGTGCAGCACCGGCGGTAGCGCCACCAAGCCGACCAAAAAGAGCCAGCCCGCGCCGCCCACCCACAGGGCACGTGTCCAGTTGGTAGGCCGGTAAGTCAAGACGACTTCATGCACGCCGGGCGGCAACGGGACCCCGCGCGACAACACATTGGTGCGCAGGATAGGCACGGGCGCGCCGTTGACGGTCGCGTGCCAGCCGGGATAGTCGGCGTCCGCCACCACCAGCAGCGCTGCACGCCGGCTCTGGGCGCGGATCACCAGCCGCTCCGGCGCATAGGCGACCAGGTCGGCAAAGTCGCCGGGCGCGGCGTCACCGTCCAGTGCGAAATCACCCTCCACCACGGCTGCGCGCGCCGGGTCGAAGGCAGGGTCCGCGACCGCCGCTACAGCATCCGTCGGATCGTCCACCGGCACGGTGGTATGCACCAAACGCACGCGCGGCAGCAAGTCCAGATTTTCATAGAGCTTGACATCGCCGCTATGGACCAAACGAAAGCGACCGCGGTCGCTGGGCAACAGCGGCATAAACATCCCCGTGCGTGCGTCCACCAGGGTCGCAGCCTGTACGGTGACCGGCGGCGCGCCGGGCAAGGTCGCCAACACCAGTGATGTGGGCGGCCCGCCGGGTTCCAGCGCCAATACCACCAAATACTCCTGGCGGCCCGCGTCCACATCACGATAGGCGACGGTCGCGCCGCTCGCCGCGGCGGCGGGGTCGTCCAGCTGGTAACTGCCCAGCGCCGCGCCCGCATCGACCCCCGCGACGAGCGTATGCACGCTGCGCCCGCTTGCGCTGTCCATCTCGACGCGCAGCACGGGCCGGTTAGGGGCTTGAGCCGGGAGGTCGGCTTCCACTGTCGCCAACAGGTGCAGATGCGTCGCCGGAAAGTCGGGCGGCAGGTCTACCGCGACGTGCGACAGGTCCGGGCCAAGCGTCGCGCCCACTTGGCGGTCATAATAGATGCCGTCACGCCAAAGGTCCGTCACCTTGTCGGTGATGACATACTGCACATGGACCAGATTCAGCAGCCGCGTGGGCGGGATGCGCGTTACCTGTTCGCGCAACCGCCCGTCGGGCACCAAGCGATCGGGCGGCACGAAGAGCGTGAGCAAGTCCAGATAGCGCGCCAGGGGCAACACGCCGCCGTCGAAGCCGTCCAGCGCGGGGACGCGCCAGAACAAGGCTAGGTTGGGCGCAAGAATCTCTTGGGCCTTGAGCGCGACGATCAGTTGGGTAAAAGCGCGCGCATCCAGTTGGGGTGGGTCGCTTTGGGTGAAGACGCGTCTGAAGTCGGACATGTCGCCAGGGTCGAAGGCGATGGCGCTCATGCTCAAAAAGCGCCCGGCGGCGGCAGGATGCAGCACAGAGCGTGCCGGGTCGGTGAGCAGGTGAGCCGGCGCGGTGCGTACATCGTAGACAGCTTGGGGCGCGGTGGGGTTGGCTTGGGGCAAGGCGCGGCCCGCCAGCACGCTGTCCACCGCCAAAAGCGCCAACAACAGCACGACCAGCCCGCGACGGTGGGCCATGCGTTGCAGCGCGGGCGCAACCAGCAGCGCCATGCCCAGGCTATAGAGCATCATCCAGCGCGCCGGCGCGCGGAACAGGTCGAAGCCGGGCACAAGCCAATAGAGCACCCAATAGAACGGATTCCACCGTCCCAGCGCCAAAAACAGCCCCAGCCCCGCCAGGAGCAACCCCGCCGCACGCAGCTCACCGCGCGCGCGCCACATCCCCCACGCCGCCAACCCCAGCGCAACGCTCCCCATGTAGGCTACATACTCGGTATAGCCCAACGTGCCGAAGACCACACCCAGGTCCGCCAAGCCGTAGGAAGGCAGCAGCGTCCAGCCCAGTTGCAACGGGCGCAGGCTGAAACTGGAAGCCTCGGCATAGGAGAGACCCCCCTGGCGCAGCCCCAGCCGGCTTAGTTCCAGCGTGGGCAAAAGCTGCGGCGCGACCGCGGCGAACCCGCCCAGCACGCCCACGGCATAGACCGCGAGCCGCATTCCCACCGCGCGCGCGGTCGCCGGCAGGGGTGCAGCCGTCCAAGGGACCCCGCGCGACCAGACGCGGCGCGCCCAGGGCATGAGAAACGCCGTCACCGCGGGCCAAACCAACCACACCCCCACCCCAAAGAGGTTGATGTAGACCGTCTGGGTGTGTCCTGCCAGAAACATGAGCGCAACCAGCAGGCCGAACAAACCCGCGGCCTGGGCTGCGGGGGCAAGCGTCCCCCGCCCCGGCGCAGGCACGCTGCGCAAGACCCACATGGCCCAGGGCAACCAGGCCGCGGCGTTCATTTGATTGATATGGCCCAAGAGACCGCCGTAAAAGCCGCATCCTGCCAGCGCGATCCCTGCCCCCAGCGCGGCGGCGCGCCCCAATCCCCAACTACGCACCAGCCCATAGCCGCCCAGCCCCAGCAGCCACGTATGCAGCGCCGCGCTCCACGCGATTTGCCGCGTCACCGGCAACCATGCCAGGGGCCAATGCAGGGGATAGAAAACCGCGGCTTGGGGATTGGCTAAAAAGGGCGCGCCCATAAACGAATAGGGATTCCAGAAGGGAAGCGCACCCGCGCGCACCGCCGCAGCCGCATAGTCCCGGTAGGGGTAGAAATAGAAGAGGATATCGCCCTCGGCGACGACGCGGTTGGTGAGGAGCAAGGGCGCATAGAGCGCCACTGCCAACAGCGCCAGGGCGAGCGCCGCCGCCAAGTCGGGCAGGTAACGGCGCACTGCCGCGTTCACGGCGTCCCCCCGCCCAGGGTACGTGGCTGCGAGCGGCACCAATCGCAACCGCGCGCAGGGAGGTGGACGATCTCCACGACAGTGAAGCGCCCGGCGCGCAGCCGCGACTCAGCCGCCAAACCGCGCTGGGCCAAATGCAAGGCCAAGTCGCGCGGCGCGCCCCAGTCGGGCACAATCAGATAGGCGGGCGGATAAGGCGTCTTGGCGGCGTTGTCGGCGAGATAGGCTGCGCTGGGAAACCAACGCAACGCCACACGCGGCGGCTGCGACCCGCGCACGCCCGCCGCCGGCTGCAACTCCGGGTAGAGATAGTGGCGATAGTGCCAGCCCAACGGCTGGTGATAGAGCACCAGCGGGCCGGGTTGCGCCCGCACCCAGTCAATCGCCTCATGCAGCCCCTGATAGTCGCCGTGGTCCGCGCCGATGGGGTAGCCGCCCTGGGCAGCGCGCCAAGCCGGCGGGACCAGAATCAACGCCAGGACAGCCGCGATCACGCCCCATCCCCGGCGCAGACGCGGCGCCGCAAGCGCCTGCGCCGACGGTCCCGCGACTAGGACCGCAACCCACGGCGCCAGGGGCAGCAGATAGCGGTCCCACACCTGGAACGAGACCACCCCATGCACAACCACAAATGCGAGTCCCCACCCCATGAGCAGCCACAGTGCCGGGCGTCGTCGCGCCTGGGTCGCCGCTGCCATGCCCGCCATCGCCACCAGCAGCCACCCGGCCCAACTGCCCGTCAAGTACCAGAGCAACTCGCCCCAGGCTTGACCGCGCGACCACCAGGTTGCCGGGGGCAGCCAAACCAACGGTGCATAGGTGCGCTGTGCCAGGTCCCAGGGTGAAGGCGCAACATGCCAACGCAGGCTATCCCACACCATCACCGGCACAGCGACCAACAGGCCCCCGCTTAACAGGCGTCCCAGCGCCTTGTTGCGCGCCGGCAAAAGCAAGACCAGCGCCAGCACCAGGGGCAGATACGCCACCCCTTGCTGTTTGGTCATCACTGCCGCAGCCAACCACACCCCTGCCCACCCTGCGCGCCCGCAGAGCGCGCAGACCAGCGCCGCGCTCCCCCACAGAACGAGCAGCGGGTCGGTGTAGACGGTGGGCGCAAAGCTCACGGCGTAGGGGTTGAGCGCCAGCAAGAGCGCAGCGAGGCCCCCGGCAACCGGGTTACCCCATAGCCGCCGAGCCGCAGCCCCTGCGAGGGGCACGGTCAGCACACTCGCCGCGATGTTGAGCCAGCGCAGAGCCGCGTCGCCCTCGCCCAGCAGCCACATCGTCCCAGCCAGCAGCCAAATCAACAGCGGCGGCTTGTCGGGCCAAACCGCCAACAGCAACGGGTCTTCTTGGGCAAAGACGCGCGCCCAATAAGCATAGAGCGCCTCGTCCTCGCGCAGGGGGAACCGATCCCACAAGACCAGACGCAGCCCCAACGCGATCCCCGTTGTAACCAGCAAAAGCAGGCGCGCCACCGTGTCTGCATCCGTGCGCGCCGCAACGCGCGCCGGGTGACGCGGCACGGCAAGGGGCGCGGACAAAGCAAACGCCGGAAGCAAGCGGACCGCGGGGAACCGCCACGCCCGCAGCATGGTGAGTCGCATGGGCGGTCTCGCTGCGGCGCCGGCTAATCCACGAAGCGGTAGCGGAGCAACGTACGGATGGCAGTGATGCCGTCGCGCCAGCCGATCTTCTTGCCTTCGTGGAAGGTGCGCCCGTTGTAGCTGATGGGGACCTCGAAGATGGAGTAGCCGCGTTTGAGAATCTTGGCTGTCAACTCCGGCTCGATCTCGAAGGCGCGACTACGCAAGGGCATGCCCTGGATCACGTCGCGGCGGAAACACTTGTAACAGGTCTCCATGTCGCTGAGTGACGTGCCGTAGAGGAGGTTGGTGACAATGGTGAGAAATTGGTTGCCCAGGGTATGGGAAAGGCTCATGGCTGCGCGCGGACCGCCCAAAAAACGGCTGCCGAAGACCACCGGCGCGCGCCCTTCCAACAGCGGCTCCAGGAGCTTGATGTAGTCGCGCGGGTCGTATTCCAGGTCGGCATCCTGGATGATGAAAATATCGCCCGTGGCATATTGGAAGCCGGTACGCAATGCCGCGCCCTTGCCGCTGTTCTGGGCGTGGTAGATGATCTGCATACCGGGCGGCAGGTCGGCGCGCCAGCGGTCCAAGATGGCGCGTGTACCGTCGGTGGAGCCGTCATCCACAATGACCAGCTCCAATTCCAGCTTGACCGGGCCGTCCAACAACGGGTTGTCGCCATTGGGATTGACGGTCAAATCCACCGACTGAACCCGCTGGACAATCTCCTCAAGGGTCGCCCGCTCATTGAAGACGGGCATGATGACAGAAAGGCGCACGCGTCGTCTCGATCTCTTGCGGTTCTACTTTGCGCCGGGGTAGGGTTTGGCCCTCCACGTGGGAGAGGTCCCTTTCCCAACGGCGCCGCGCAGCGTTTGCCTGCGCGTCCGGCAACCGTCTATTGTTCGCTGATCTGATGAGCCAGAATAATCGCGTCGGCAACAGTCCGCATGGACTTGCGATTGTTCATGCTCATCTTCTGAATCTTGCGGAAGGCCTCGGTTTCGCTCAAGCCCTGGGTATCCATGAGGATGCCCTTGGCGCGGTCCACGGCTTTGCGCGTTTCCAGCGCTTCCTGCAAATTGGCAACCTCGCGCTCCATGGCGCGGAATTCGCTGAAGCGGGCCAACGCCACTTCGATGGCGGGGGTCAGGTCGCTCTCACGGAAGGGCTTGACCAGATAGCCCGCGACCCCGGCTTTCTGCGCGCGCTGCACCAAGTCCTGTTGGCTATACGCGCTTAGGAGTAAAACCGGCGCGACGCGCTCCTCGGTCAAGACCTTGGCGGCTTCAATGCCGTCCATGTCGGGCATTTTGATGTCCATGATCACAATGTCCGGGCGCAACTCGCGCGCCAGATTGACGGCGCTGCGCCCGTCGCCGACCTCCCCTACGACCAAATAGCCCAGGTTGGTCAGCATTTCGCGCAAATCCATGCGAATTAAGGATTCATCGTCGGCGATGATCACCCGTGTCCGTTCCACGTGCGTTTTCTCCTCGTGTCATTTTTCGACCGGTATCCGGCAGCTCGCGGTCTGACCGCCGGTTCGCAAGCGGGCTTTTGGCCCCGGCACACGCGGGGCTGGGCGTCTTTGCCCCATCTTCCTCCGTCATCCAACCGCAGCAACCGGACGCCGGCGCGCCCCCCACGCGCTGACACCGGCTGCATTAAACACGCAAATGGGCTGCCTAGTCAACCTTGAGCGTCCGTTTCGGAAAGGTGACCAGCGCCTGGGTTCCCTGGACAATCGCCTCCGTCCCCGGATCGTTCCCGCCCGCAGCGGCAGTAGGCGGGCCGCCGTTGTAGGCGTGCGCCCCATGGTCGGCTGCGGCAGGCGGCACAATCGCCGAAATCTGCAATTCGCCTTTGAGATCATCGTGGACCAGGGTGCGTACGATCTGCAAGCCCAAACTGCTCGCCTGATTTGGGTCAAAGTCGGGCGGCAAGCTGGTCCCGCTGTTGCGTACCACCATCTGCACTTGGTTGCCCAGGTCCACCAGGTCAATGGTGATGCGCCCTTTGGCGTGCCCGTGCAGCCCGTGCTCCAGCGCATTGAGCACCAACTCGTTGAGCACCAGCGCCACAGGCGTTGCCTGCCCCGCGGGCAAGCGGATGTTCGGCCCTTGCACTGCGATGTGAATCTCCTGCTCCGGGTTGCCCGCCACCTGTTGCACCTGTGCCACAATGCGCAGACAGAGATCGCGGATGTTGATGGGCTGGTAGTCATCCTCGCTCAAGAACTCATGGATCACCGCCACGCTCAGAATGCGATTGACGGCATCGCCCAGATGGCGGCGCGTCTCGTTATTCTTCACACGCCGTGCCTGGATGCGCAAAATGGCCGCGATGGTCTGCAAATTGTTCTTGACGCGATGATGAATCTCTTGGATGATCGCGGCTTTAACGTTCAGTTCGCGTTGGCGCGCCACGGCATCTGTGGCGTTGTGGATCAACACCAGAACAGCATCCACCTCGCCGCGCGGGGCAATCCGCAGCCAACGCCAACCGGGACCGTGGTAGCGCAGGTGGCGCCAGGTGGGCGATTTGTAGAGCGGCAACGCTTTCCGTATCCAGACGCGACCGTCCGGCGTTTCGTGGCGCGCCTCGATGGAGCGTTTGGTCTTGAGCACCTCCGCCACCAGCCGGTCATCTTCGGGTTCCAGTTCCGCCAGCGGCTGCGCCTCCATGTCCAGAGCCAGTCCGATGGTGCGGAAGAGATTAGCCGCAATGCCGCTGATGTAGCGGATGGTACGGCTGCGGTCCACCAGATAGATACCGTCGTAGAGGCCAAAACGGCTCAGCCCACCGGCACAAGCCAGTTCCCCGCGCAGACACATGGTCTGGAGCCAATCCACCGCATGGCGAAAGTTGGAGTCACGGCGGCGATGGCGCTCATAGGCAAACAGGTTGGTCTCCACCACCATCACGGCGATGACGCGGTCTTGGTCGCCCAAAATCGGGTAGACATCCTGCAAAATCGGCGCGCCGCTAGTCGCCATCTCGCGTTGGCGACGCCCACCGCGACCGTGGGT
>CAKZVN010000151.1 GCA_937922105.1 uncultured Litorilinea sp. | reverse complement strand
ATGTACAACGAAGGCATCAGTTCCGCCGGCGATCTGGTGGACCTGGGCGTGGAAACCGAGATCATCGTCAAGCGCGGCAGTTTTTATAGCTTCGGTGACATGCGCCTGGGGCAAGGACGCGAGAACGCCAAGGCCTTTTTGCAGGAAAATCCCGACCTGGCGTCCCAGATTGACCGTCTGATCCGCGATGCCTACGGCTTGCCGGTGAAACTGGTTCCCGCGACCGCCGAGTCTGCGCTACCCGCCGAGGTCACCCCACCCGCGCCGGTCAAGACCACGCGCAGCGCCAAGAGCCGTCCCGCGCCTGCGCCGAGCGAACCACTCCTGGCGGACGACGACGCGCCTCTCTTTGCCGACGCGGCGTAGCCCCTGCCCGTCACAAGCATTCAGCCTGGCGATCATCTCGCCAGGCTGGGTTCGTCATCTCGGTTCGGCGTATAGTCTTTACCAGCTGGCGGCGTGCCGCGTGGCAGGCAGCAGCGCCAACGTTAAAATGATTACCCCCAACCCACCATAGACGGCTTGCAACGGTGGGTCGTCGAGGTAACCCACGATGGCGATCTGCGCACCGATCCAAACGGTCTGATCGCCAAGTAGCCGTCATTCTGAGGAGCGCAGCGACGAAGAATCCCAACAGGTCTCCAGAGGGGGATGCTTCGCTGCGCTCAGCATGACGGCGGCATCGCGATTTTTCCGATAGAACCGAGGAGGGGGTGTTGCGCCGACCAAGAATTGGGGACGCACTCGTAACGCACCTGCGTCCTCCGGGATCATAGCCCTGCACGCAGCCAATCCCATAAATTGCCCCCGCGCCTTATTACAGCGCCGCGAGCACGCGCAACAGCCGCGCCAGGTCTTCGGCATCGTTGAACACATGGGTCGAGATGCGTACTCGCGTGGCGTCCTTTTCCAGTGTGGAAGCCAGGATGCGCGCTTCAGCCAGATACGCGCAGACCGTAGCGGAAGGCACAAAATCGCCGGTTACCCGGTCGCGCAGGCGAAAGGTGACGATGGCAGACGAGCGGTCATAGGGCAGTGGTGTGTCCAACACCACACCGGGCAGTTCCATCAGCGCGGCTTTGAGCCGGTCGGTGTAGGCCGTCAGATAGCCAAAAACGCAATTCCAGCCCACCTCCTCCCAATACGCCAGCGCGCGACCGAAGGCGGCTTGGTCAGGCAGGCTGCGTGTGCCGAACTCGAAGCGCCGCGCGTCGTCGCGCAGGGTCAGCCCGCCATCCAGCGTAAATTCCTGTTGTGAATGGGAACCGATCCAACTGGGACGCAGCCAGTCAATGCGGTCGCGACGCACATAGAGACCGCCGGTCCCTTGCGGCGCGAGAATGTATTTGTGCCCGCTGAAGGTGTAGAAGTCGCAATCCAACGCGCGCACATCCACCGGGACCGAGCCGAACGACTGCGCGCCGTCCAGCAGTACGGGCACGCCCTGGGCATGAGCCAGTGCGATCATCGCACGCACGGGGAGACGCTGCCCTGTGCGCCTGCACACATGGCTGACGGAGACGACACGCGTGCGCGCATCCAGCCGGCGGGCGAACTCCTCCAACATCTGCGTCTCGTCGTGCAGGACCGGTGTAAAGCGCAGCGCCACGCCGTAGCGTTGCGCCACGTTGTACCAGGGGATGCGGTTCCCGGGATGCTCGTGGTCGCTGAGGATGACATTGTCGCCCGGCTGCCAATCAATGCCGTTGGCGACGATATTGATGCCCACGGTGGTGTTTTCACCCAGCATGATCTCGGCAGGGTCGGCGTTGAGCGCGGCTGCGACGCGGGCGCGCGTCGCTTCCAGTTGCGCCAGCATGGTCGCATAGACGCCAGGCAGGGCAGGGCCGCGGTTATAGAAGCGCGACCAGCGCACCACCTCCTCGATCACGAAGTCGGGCTTGGGCGAAAAGCCGCTGGTCTGAAAATAGACATACTCCTGCACCGCGGGCAGGCTGCGGCGCAGTTGGGCAAAGACGGCGGGCTGGACAAGGGACATGGCGAGTGGGTCCATTAACCATTAAGTCGTATGGTCTTCTGTGAAGAAATTGCGCGGACATGGGGCGTCTGCGTAGTTATCCAGAATATCACAGCGGCGATTCGTACACGGTTTTCGACCTGCGACCTGCGCGCGGGATTGACAAGCGCAATCGGCCCTGGCTATACTTGACCGCCAGGGCCGCGCGCGACAGAGCGGTCTACCTCTCCGGCGTGCGCTCGTTGCGCTGACCATCCCACCCCACCATCCCAAAGGATTGCGCATGACTTATCCGCTCGGCAACCGCAAGCATGTTTTTCTGGACTGGGACCTGGTCGAGCCAGGCTACGGCGTGGGCTGGGCGCATGGTCGCGCCGAGCAGGAAGGCTTTCCCCGACCCGACAAGATGCCCTACGGCGTGACCCTCAGCGTCCACCCGCCGCGACCGGGGCTGCCCCCCATCGTGCAGGCCGACCGCCCCTGGGAGTCGTTGATCAACGTCTATTGTACGCTCTTCGAGGACGAGGGGCGCTTCCGCCTCTATTACGAGGTCCACTACCAGGACGTAACCGACTATACCCACGATCTCAAGGCGATGCTCGCCTACGCCGAATCCCGCGACGGCGTGCACTGGGAGAAGCCGGAGTTGGGTCTGCTGTCGTTTCAAGGCTCCACGCGCAACAACCTGGTCTACGGCTTGGAACGCGCGCTGGGCCGCGGCGCGCATGGCGCCACCGTCTTCAAGGACCCCAGCGCGCCCGCTGCCGAGCGTTACAAGCTGGTCCACCTGGGCCGCGAAGCCGACCGCACCCCCTGTGTCTATGGCGCGGTCTCGCCCGATGGTCTGGAATGGACCGCGCTGGCGCAGCCCTTGCGCGCCAACTACATGAGCGATACCCAGACCGTCATGGCGTTCGACGCGGCCAAAGGCCGCTACGTGGGCTATTTCCGCGGCTGGAGCGGCGCGCTGCATACCCGGCGCACCATCGCCTATGCCGAGTCGGACGATTTTCGCGCCTGGCCCGAACCGCGCACCATCGTCGCGCCCGATGCCAACGACTTTCCCGACAGCGACATCTACACCAACGGCTACCAGGCCTGGCCCGGCGCGCAGGACGCGCATCTGATGTTCCCGGCCTTCTATCAGCGCGGGCCGGACACCACCGAGGTGCATTTGTGCACCAGCCGCGACGGTGTCCACTGGTTTCGCCCGCAACGCAACCCCATCATCCCGCCGGGCGAACCGGGCACCGGCTATGAGGGCGGGGTCTATGCCGGGTGTGGGCTGGTCAGCCTGCGTCCGGGCGAGGTCTCCTTGCCCGTCGGTCCCAAGTGGCACACCCACAACCAGGGTCACTATGTCCTGGGGCGGCCCGCCGCGCCGCCCGACCGCGGTCATATTGCGCTGGCGACCTGGCGTCGCGACGGCTTTACCTCGTTGGAAGCGCGTACGGCAGGTGGTTTCAGCACCTTGCCCCTTACCTTCAACGGCCGCGCGCTGCAACTCAACGCATGGACGCGCTTCGGCGGTCTGGTCGCGGTGGAGGTCACCGACGCCCAGGGCACGCCCTTGCCCGGCCTGAGCTTCGCCGAGTGCGACCGGCTGAGCGGTGACTTGCCGGACGCAGTGGTGACTTGGCAGGGCCGTCGCGACTTGGGCGAGCTGGCAGGCAAACCGGTGCGGCTCAACTTCCGGCTCGAGCGCGCGCGGCTGCACGCGCTCCAATTCATCGCTTGAGGCAGGTAGGAGTGTCCATGCAGATTTACGCACGCGGCATCCTGTGGGCGGCCCAACCCGGCACCACACAGGCCAACCTCACCTTTCCCACCGTCACCGCGCTGAGCAGCGGCGCGCTCTTGGCAACGTGGCGCGGCGGCTCGACCAAAGACAGCGACGACGAGACCATCTTCTTTGCCCGCGCGTATGATCTGGGCCAAAGCTGGAGCGCAGCGTGGACGCCCTTTGCCCACGGGCATACTATGGATGGCGTGTGGGGCACGCTCAAGCTTTGCTACCTCACCGAGTTGGCGCCGGGACGCCTAATTGCCGCAGCCATGTGGGTAGACCGCACCACCTACCCAGGCCAACCGCTCTTTAACGCGAGCACCGAGGGCTGCCTGCCCATGTCAATCCTTTTGGCCGAATCCGACGACGACGGCGCGAGCTGGTCGCCGTGGCGGGTCGTGCCCATGCCCGCGGAGATCGGCCCTCCCAGCCTGACCGGCCCCATCCTCAAGCTGGCGAACGGTGCGCTTGCGCTCAGCATCGAGACCAACAAGCACTATCACGACGCCGGTCCCTGGCGACAGAAGGTGGTTTTCTTTCACTCCCACGACCAGGGGCGCACTTGGGGAGCGCCGGTCGTGGCGGGCGAGGACCCCAGCGGGCGCATCTTCAATTGGGACTTGCGCTGCGCGGTTGCCCCCGACGGCTGCGTCATCACCTTTGCTTGGACCTACGACTCCCACACCGGGCAATACCTCAACATCCACCGGCGCATCAGCCGTGACCACGGGCACACCTGGAGCGCGCCCCAGGACTTGGGCTTTGCCGACCAAGCGTCGCGGCCCGCAGTCTTACCCGACGGTCGTGTGGTGTTGGCCTATGTGGACCGCTTCGGCAGCCGCTCCATCCGCGCCCGCCTGGCTCCGGCGTCGGATGCGCCCTTCAGCGCGCAACACGAAGTCGTTCTCTATACCCACGGCACATCCCCCGCGCACACGTCCGCGGGCGAGGAGAGCACCGGCGCGCTCTTAGCCGAGATGGGGCTATGGACCTTCGGCCTACCCTATGCCGAGGCATTGCCCAACGGTGACGTGCTGGTCGTTTATTACGCCGGCACGGAGCGGGCCATGGACCTGCATTGGGTACGTCTCACGCTTCCCAACGATTGATCATAGATTCGCCGACAGCCAACCGTCACCAGAAAGCAATCCACATGCGCTCCAGCAAAATGCTCAAGAAGTTTCGCAGCGGCGGCTTTGCCCGCGTCTGCGCGCTCGGTCACTACTTGCCCTTCTACATCCGCTACGCCGCGCACTTCGGCTATGACGGCATCTGGTTCGACCTGGAGCACCGCGCCTTCGACGCGCGCGAAGTGCAGTCGGTGCTGGCAATGTGCCGCCAGCATGACATTGACTGCATGGTGCGCCCCCCCACGCGCGGTCATACCCAGCTCTATCGCTATCTGGAAGACGGCGCCACAGGCTTTCTGGTCCCGCTAGTCTCCGATCCCCAGACCGCAGCCGACTTGGTGCAGTCCATCAAGTACCCGCCGCTGGGCAACCGCGGTCTCGACGGCGCGGGCATGGATGCCGACTTCGGGATTGACGCCTGGATTCCCAACAGCACCTACATCGAGGATGCCAACCGCGAGACCTTCATCATCACCCAGGTGGAGACGCTGCAAGCCGTCGCCAACGCCGAGGAGATCGCGTCCATTCCCGGCATTGACGGCCTCTTCATCGGCCCCGGCGACCTGGGGCTGCGCATTGCCAACAGCCCCGCGGGGCATGGCATGACCCTGGAGAAAGCCATCGAGACGGTCGCGGCAGCCGCAGCCAAGCACGGCAAGGTGTGGGGCATCACGGCAGGGTCAGTGGAGCAGATCAAACGCTATCGCAGCCTGGGCGCGCAGATCGTGCCCTGGGGCGGCGACTTTGCGCTGCGCACCGTGTTGCAGACATGCAGCCAAGAGTTGGACCAAATTCCGGGAGCATAGGACAATGGCGTCGGCAACTGCGCTGATTGTGGGCGGCGGCGTAATTGGCCTCAGCACGGCGTATCACCTGACACGACGCGGCTTCGGTCGCGTGGTGGTGCTGGAAAAGGACGCGCTGGGCGCAGGCTCCAGCCGTCGTGCCGCGGGCATCATCACTGGACATCTGTGGAGCGAGACGGGGGTACGCGCACGCAAGATTGCGCTGGCGCTCTATCGCGAATTGTCGGAGGAGCTACCGGGCTATCGCTTCCGGGATGTGGGCTGTCTCAACCTCTTCGACCCAGCCTCTTGGCCCGAGCGCGCCGCGCTCTTGCCGTTGTATGACCGTTGGGCCGTGCCCTATGCCGTCCTCGACGCGCAGGAGATGCGTTCCTGCTGGCCTGCGCTCAACCCGCCCGCGGAGATGATCGGTCTCTTCGACCCGCTGGGCGGTTACTCCGAGCCGGACGAATACATCCCTGCGCTGGTGCGTCGGCTGCGCGAGTTAGGGGTCGAGCTGCACAGCGGGCAGCAGGTGCGTGACTTCATCCTGCGCGGGGGGCGCGTGGTGGGCGTGCAGGTGGACGACGGGCACACTGCGCGGACGTTGGAGGCCGACGCGGTGGTCTGCACCACCCACGCCTGGATGAATCTCAGCCTGGCAGGCGCGGCGCGGCAAGTACCGGTCAAGGCTTTCGTCCACCAGCGCTACGTTACCCCGCCACTGCCCGCCGCGGTGGACCTCCCCGCGATCAACGCCAACCCCTATGGCGGCTATGTGCGCCCGGCTGCGGGCAAGCGCATCTTGGCGGGAGCCGAAACCGCGCAGCGCGCCGAATTCCGTGTCCCGTCATTCGACTTTCACATGGACGCGCTGGAGGTGGCGCCCCAGGTGGCGGACGACCTGCGCGCCACGCTGGCGCCGTTGCTGCCCGTCTTGGCGACCACCACCTGGGTCAGTCGTCAAGTAGGGCTGATCTGCTTCTCCATGGACGGCGAACCGATCCTGGGCGGGCTGGACGGCCTCCCCGGTCTCTGGATCGGCTGCGCGTTCCATTCGGGCGGCTTTGCGTATAATCCGGTTGCGGGGCTGCTGCTGGCGCAACTGGTTGCCGGGGAGACGCCCGCGCTGGACATTGCCGCATTTTCGCCCAACCGCTTCGCCGCGTCCGCGACCGCCGGCTACCTGGCGACCACCGTCACCCAGGAACATGCCGTGCGCCGCCGCCATTAGGCTGTCCGCCCAGGGACAAGGAGAGACCATGCCCACGTGGGGATATACCGACGCCGACCGCGAATTTGTCGCCCGCGCGGTGGTGCCCTATCTGCCCGACCGCATCTTCGACGCGCACGCGCATCTCTTCCGGTCTGCTCACTTTGCCGAGAGCGCGCTGCCCCCATCGCTGGAGGGGCTGCCCGCCACTGTGGGCGTGGGCCTCTACCGCGATTGGGTGGAGTGGCTGCATCCCGGCGCGCGCACGGTAGGCGGTCTCTTTTTCGGCCTGGCGTTCCAGGGCGACCGCATTGCCAACAACGACTTCGTGGCAAGCGAGGTGGCGCACGCGCAACAAGCAGGCTTCGCCGCGCGCGGCCAAATGCTCATTGCGCCCGCTATGGACCCCGACTATGTGCGCCAGGAGGTGCAGCGCCACGGCTTCGTCGGTCTAAAGCCCTATCACTTGATGGCGCAGACCGCAGGGCCGACCTTCCACGCGCCCATCGAGGACTATCTGCCGGAGACGCATGTCGCGGTCGCGCATGAACTGGGGCTGACCGTCACGCTGCATATGGTGCGCGAGCGCGCGCTTGCCGATCCGGTCAACCAGGCGACCATCCGCCGCTACTGCGAGCGCTATCCCAATCTGCGTCTAATCTTGGCCCATGCCGCGCGCGGCTTCAACCCGTGGCACACCATCGAGGGCATCCACACGCTGGCAGGGCTGCCGAACGTTTGGTGCGACACCTCGGCGGTGACCGAAGCAGGCGCGTTCGAGGTCATCGTCGAGACGCTGGGCCATGAGCGCCTGCTCTACGGCACCGACTTTCACGTCAGCCACATGCGCGGGCGCTGTGTCGCCATCGGCGATTCGTTCCACTGGCTCTATGCCGACGAGATGAACTTGGCCGAAAAACATACCCAACTGCGCCCGGTGCTCATCGGCTTGGAGTCGCTGCGCAGCCTTTTCTTGGCGTGCCGGCGACTCAAACTGACCGACAGCCAGGTGGAAGCCATCTTCTACACCAACGCGGCCCAACTCTTTGACTTGGCGCGCGTCCCGGCTCGTTCTGCTTGACCCGTGGAGGAACCGTCCATGTCCAACCCAGGCTATACCGACATCACCGCCCAGACCGTCCCCTTTCCCAACGTCACTCGTTCCAACGAGCTGTATCGCCGCGCCGGGGAACTGATCCCCGGCTGGACGCAGCTCATCAGCCGCCGCGCCGACCAGTTCGCCAACGGCGTCAGCCCTACCTATGCCCAATGGGCCAAAGGCGCGCGCTTTATTGACGTGGACGAAAACGAGTATGTGGACTGGGTCAACGCGGTGGGCGCAGTGATTCTGGGGCACGCCGACGACGTGGTGGACACCGCGGTCAAGGCCCAGATTGACCGCGGCAGCATCTACACGCTCAACAGCCCGCTGGAGATCGAGCTAGCGGAGGAGCTATGCGCCACCATCCCCAGCGCGGAGATGGTGCGCTATACCAAAGGCGGCGGCGAGGCGTGCGCGGTGGCGGCGCGCATTGCGCGTGGGGCTACCGGCCGCGACAAGATTCTCATTTGCGGCTATCACGGTTGGCACGACTGGTATCAAGCCGCTAACTTCGGCGTGGACCCGGAGAGCGGCGAATATCCCTTTGCCGGAATCGAACCCATCGGCGTGCCGCGGGCGCTTGCCGGGACGGTCATCCCCTTCACCTATGGCAACCTGAACATGCTTGCCGCGCGGCTGGACGAACACCAGGGCGAGGTTGCCGCGATCATGATGGAACCGGCGCGCTCGCAGCTGCCCCCGCCCGGCTATCTGGAGGGGGTGCAAGCGTTGGCACGCAAGCATGGCGTGGTGCTGATCTTTGACGAGGTGTCGTGCGGCTGGCGCCAGTCTATCGGCGGCATCCAGGAAGCCGTCGGTGTAACGCCGGACATGACTGTGTTGGCTAAGGCGATGTCCAACGGTTATCCCATGGGCGCGGTGGTGGGCAGCCGCGCTGTGATGGAGCCGGCTGCGCGCATGTTCATCTCCAGTTCTTACTGGAGCGACAACATCGGCTTGATCGCTGCGCTGACCACCATCCGCGAACTCAAGCGCCGCGACGCCACCACCCACTTCCGCGCCATCGGTGAAAAGCTGCGCGCCGCACTGGACCAGGCGTTGGTCGCCGCCGGGCTGGAGGGACGCTGTACCGGGCTATTCAGCAATCCCGGCGTCAGTCTTGCCCTCCCCACAGGCGTAGACCCGCGCAAGGTCTCCACGCTCTTTATCCAAGAGATGGCGCGGCGGCGCATCCACACCTATATGGGCTTCCGCGCGACGTTGGCCCACGGCGACCGCGAGATCGAACAGACCGCCGAAGCCGCAGCCGCGGCCTTTGCCGTGATCAAGCACGGGCTGGAACACGACGCCCTGGATCGCTTGTTGGTGGTGGACCTCAAGAAAGAACCGTTCCGCCGCCTGGTGCGCTAAATGCCCTAAGGGGATGCTTCACTGCGTTCAGCATGACGGGGGCGCTCCTGATGAACTGTGGAAACCGGCGCTGCTCGTCATGCTGAGGAGTCGGTGACGAAGCATCCCTATGACCCCGGTCGCGCGGGCTGCGATTTTTGACGGAACGCGCTTGCCCGTGCCACACTTGTCGGCATGGATTCTGGCGGCACGCACACAGCCTTTCGCTTCGAGCTACACAAAACCAGCGGCGCGGCCCGCTTGGCAACCTATCACACGCCCCACGGCCCGATTGAGCTACCGGCTTTTGCCCCGGTGGGCACGCGCGCCAACGTCAAAACGCTGGAGCCGCGCGATTTACACGAAGCGGGCGCGCAGCTCATCCTTGCCAACACCTATCACCTCTACTTGCGCCCCGGTCACGAATTGATCGAGCGGCTAGGCGGGCTGCACCGCTTCATGAGTTGGCCCGGTCCCATTCTCACCGACTCCGGCGGCTATCAGGTCTTCAGCCTGGCTCACAAGCGCAAACTCGACGACGACGGCGTCACCTTTCGCAGCCACGTGGACGGCAGCATCCATCGCTTTACGCCGGAACGGGTGATGGAGATCGAGCAGGCGCTGGGACCGGACATCGCGATGGTGCTGGACGAGTGCCCCGACCCGCTGGACTATGAGTACAACCGCGTGGCGCTGGCGCGCACCCATCGCTGGGCCGAACGCTGCAAGGCGGCGCACCGGCGCCCCGATCAGGCCCTGTTCGGCATTGTACAAGGCGGCATCTTCCCGGATTTGCGGTTGGCAAGCGCAGCCTTCCTTACCAGCTTGGACTTCCCCGGCTATGCCATCGGCGGCTTGGCGGTGGGCGAAACCAAAGAGCAGATGGTTGCCACGCTGGACGAGACTTGCCCCGCGCTCCCGGCAGACAAGCCCCGCTACCTCATGGGCGTGGGCGCGCCGGAAGATATCCTCGCCGCGGTCCTGCGGGGCGTGGACTTGTTCGACTGTGTGTTGCCCACGCGGATTGCGCGCAACGCGTCGTTGCTCACCCCAGAGGGACGCATTAACCTGCGCAATGCCCGCTTTGCCGAGGACCGTCGCCCCGTCCAGGAAGATTGCGCCTGTTACACCTGTCGCACCTTTAGCCGCGCCTATCTGCGCCATCTCTACATGGCGGGCGAGATCAGCGCGCTGCGGCTGGGCACCATCCACAACGTGCATTTCCTGCTCGAATTGATGCGGGGAATCCGCCGAGCCATCGCCGAGGATCGCCTTGCCGATTTCCAGGCCGAGTTCATGGTCCGCTACCGTCTGAGCGACCAAACCGTGCGCCATGAGCAGCGCAAGCGTCGCCAAGCCGCGCTGTTGGAGCAAAGCGGTAACGGCTAGGTCGCAACTCACCACCGCGAAAGGACGCGCGCATGGATGACAACATCCTGCAAGCCGTGGTCCTGGCGATTGTCCAGGGCTTGACCGAGTTCATTCCCATCAGCAGCAGCGGTCATTTGGTCATCATTCCTTGGCTGCTTGGATGGCCTCCCTCATCCCTCTTCTTTGATACTGTTCTGCACTGGGGAACACTGTTGTCAATCGTACTCGTCTTCTGGCGCGACTTGTTGGCAATCCT
>CAKZVN010000150.1 GCA_937922105.1 uncultured Litorilinea sp. | reverse complement strand
ATCCACTCCGCAGTCAAGATCGATCCCCATTACGCCGGACCGGTGGTGCATGTGCAGGACGCGTCACGCAGCGTGGGGGTGGTGGAGAAACTGGTCAACCCGGCGGCGCGTGCCGCCTATGCCGCGGCAGTCAAGGCCGAGTACCGCCGCCTGCGCGAAGTGCACCAATCGGGCCGCGGGCGCCAACCGTTGCTGGACTTGGCAACGGCCCGACAACGCCGTTTTCGCTGCGACTGGACAACGGTGGACATCGTGCGCCCGGCCCATTTGGGCGTGCATGTCTACGACCGCATCAACCTGGGCACGATTGCCGAGAAGATTGACTGGGGGCCGTTCTTTCATGCCTGGGAATTGCGCGGGGCCTACCCGGCGCTGCTCAGCGACCCGGTCAAGGGCGCCGAGGCGCGCAAGCTCTATGCCGACGCCCAGACTATGCTGGATGAAATCATCGCGCACAGCCGCTTGACCGCACGCGCGGTGATTGGTCTCTTCGCTGCCAACAGCGTAGGCGACGACCTGGTCTTCTGGCGCGACGATACGCGCCGCGAGGTCGCCGCCACTTTCCCCATGCTGCGCCAACAAAGCGACCGCGGGGAGGGGCGCCCTTGCTTCTCGCTGGCGGATTTTGTGGCGCCGGTGGAGAGCGGCGTAGCGGACTACGCAGGCGTCTTCGCCGTCACCGCAGGTATCGGGGTGGACGAATTGGTGGCTCACTATCACGCCGAGCACGACGACTACAGCGCGATCATGGTCAAGGCGTTGGCGGACCGGCTAGCCGAGGCGCTGGCGGAACTGATGCACGAGGAGGTTCGCAAGCATCTGTGGGGGTACGCGCCCGACGAGGCCCTGAGCCACGAGGACTTGATCCGCGAGCGCTACCGCGGCATCCGCCCTGCGCCGGGTTACCCGGCCTGCCCCGATCACAGCGAGAAGCGCACGCTCTTCCGTTTGCTCCGTGTCGAGGAGACCATTGACCTGCACCTGACGGAATCCTGCGCGATGACGCCCACGGCAGCGGTAAGCGGCTTTTACTTGGCCCACCCGGACGCAACCTATTTCAGCGTGGGTCGCATTGCCGCGGACCAGGTCGCGGACTACGCCGCGCGCAAAGGGATGAGCATCGCCGAAGTAGAACGCTGGCTACGCCCGAATCTGGAGGAGTAGGAAACAACCACCGTAACCGGTATGCCCATGGCAAAAACGAAGGGGGATGGCATGAAAGCTCTAGCGCACAGAGAGTTTCTCAAGATTTCGGTTTCAGCAGATGCAGGTCTGGTGATTCCTGCAGACTATCTGTATTCGCTGGGAATCTCACCTGGACAGCAGTATCGTGTGATACCCGTCGGCAATCGTTTGGAGTTGGTCCCTCTTTTGTCGCCGGAAGAGGCACAGGGGTTTCTCAATGGGATTGACACAACGATAGAGGACGATGACAAGTAATCTACAAATGGCGTAGGCCCAGGGATATGTGACAGAAATTATGCGCTTGCTTGACTCGTCGGTCTGGCTTGAGTATTTTGCGCGTGGACAACATCTGGATGTCTATGCGGCGGCAATTCGCGATGTCGAGCACCTGCTGGTTTCGCCGATCAATTTCTATGAAGTGTTCCGGCGCGTTTTGCAACAGCGGAATGAGGACGAAGCCTACCAGGCAATTGCTCAGATGATGGATGGGCGAGTGGTGGAGATTGATGGTCAGTTGGCGCTGGAGGCTGTGTTGTTAGCCCAGCAGTATCGCCTTCCGCTCACCGACAGCATTCTGCTGGCGACGGCACGCGCGCATGGCGCACAACTGATCACCCAGGATGCCCAGATGCCCACTTCCGTGAGATTCCAGGCGTGCTGTACTATCCGAAAGAAGGAACAGCCGCGTAACCACGTGCGACGCCACACATCCGCCCGATTGCTCGAAGCCCGATTGCTCGAAGAAGGTTAACCCTATGGACACAACGAACGGAATCAGCATCCGGTGCCGGATCATTGCGAGTGACGAGGACAGCATCCAGGTGACGGGGTTGTCGTTCGCCGCCGGTCAACCGATCGAGCGCATCTGACGCGCGCAACCTCAACTCTAGGCAAACGGACGGAACGCGCGGCATGGAGGGACGGTTACATCGTCGCAAGGGCGGCGGGTTGAGCTTTTTGATGGGGGGCGATGGTCCCCCGCTTTTGTTGTTGCATGGCGCCCCCGGTTCGGCCCAGTCTTGGTTCAAGGTAGGCGTGCGCTTGGTCAACCGCTTCCGAGTCATTATCCCGGATTTGGCAGGTTTCGGCATGTCCGAGCCGGGGACAGACGGCGCTTCATTGCTTGACCAGGCGCAGGCAGTCCGCAATCTTTTGCACCATCTGCAACTCAAAACATTGTATGTGGGGGGGCATGATTTCGGCGCGCTGGTTGCGTTGACGCTTTTGCAAACCTACCCGGACTTGCATGCGCGCGGGCTGATCTTGGCGGCAGGCAATCTCCTGGGCGACGCGCAGCCCATGCATGTCATGCGCTTGGCTGCGCTGCCGGGGCTAGGCACGCTCTTGGCGGGTAACCGCTGGGGATTGCGCCTGCTCTATCAGCGCGCGGTCATCAACCAAGAGGAATTCGCCTGGGCCGACTATCGCCGCCACCTAACCAAGCAGGGCATGGTCCAAACCCGGCGCATTTTACATCAGCGACCCGGCGAGTTGCGCCAAGCCGTTGCACCGCTGTCCGAGTTCTTGCCCCAGCTGGAATGCCCGGCGCTTTTGTTGTGGGGTGATGAGGATCCGCTGTTGCCCGTGGAGATCGGAGTGCGGCTGCGCGCAACCCTGCCTGATGCGCTGCTCAAGGTCTATGCCTACACCGGTCATTTTGTGCCGGAGGAGCGCCCCATCGAAACCGCCGAGGACATTGTGTTACGCTTTTACCAAGAGCCGCCCTCCATCGTGCCGTGATCCCGGCGTCTATCGGCTATGAACGTCTATCACCTACCCGATGCGTTTGTCCAGTCCATCACCGACCTGTACGGTGCGCAGGGTATTGCCTGGCTCAATGCCTTTCCCGACCACCTGGCTGCGTGCGTCGCGCGCTGGGGGTTGGCGCTCGATTCACCCTATGCGCTTGCCTATCGCTTCTCCTACAATTATGTCGCGCCGGTGGTACGTGCCGACGGCAGCCCCGCGGTGCTGAAGCTGGGCGTGCCCCAGGGCGAACTCCTGCATGAGATTGCAGCGTTGCGCGCCTATGGCGGACGCGGGGCAGTGCGACTGCTGGACGCCGACAGCACGATCGGGGCGCTCTTGCTGGAACGGGTGATGCCGGGGACGCCGCTGCGCGAGTTGGCCCTGCGGGACGACGATGCCGCCACAGCCCACGCCGCACAGGTGATGTCCACGCTCTGGCGCACCCCGCCCGGTGACCACGACTTTCCCACCGTTGCGCGCTGGGCCGCGGGGTTACAGCGTTGCCGGCTGCGCTATCACGGCGGCACCGGTCCCTTGCCACGCGCGCTGGTAGATCGCGCCGAGGCGCTCTTCCACGAGTTGTTGGACGGCAGTGAGCCGGACTATCTCCTGCACGGCGATCTGCACCACGACAACCTGCTGGCTGCCGAGCGCGCGCCCTATCTTGCCATTGACCCCAAAGGCGTAATAGGCGAAGCCGCCTATGAAGCCGCCGCGCTGTTGCGCAACCCGGTTCCCGATATCGGCGCCTGGTCGGAGTTGCACCACCGGTTGGCGCGCCGCGTCGACATCTTGGCGGAGTACTTGGGGCTGGATCGCGGGCGCCTCATCGGCTATGGTCTGGCTCATGCCGTGCTCTCAGCTTGGTGGAGTCTGGAAGACCACGGCGCCCCCGACCCCCTCTCTCTGCACATTGCCGCTACCTTTGCCGAATTTTAAGCCGATCCCCTCCCAGTATCGGGTCGTATGCCCGGCACATGCGACCGCAATGTCCCCTTACGCCGCGGCGATCACCGTGCGCCCCAGTTGCTCGGTGACGATCTCTCGGCAGCGCGCGGCGATCCACTCCGCGTCCCCCTCGGTCAGCGAGAAGGGACTGAAGAGTAATGCACCCTGGGCCAACTCGCGCTCCAGGGGATGGATGGAGGGCGTTCCCTGCTTAAGCGCCCGTGTGAACGCATAGGCGTCCATGCCCAGTTGCTCCTCGGCGATGCGGATGCGCGCCAGCGGCAGCCCGCGCTGGAGCGTGTCCGCGGCAACGAACTCGGCGTGCAGATGGGGGGTGGCATCGAGCATGGCGATCAGCGTATGCAACAAAGCCTCATGGCGTACCCGCTCGGCAGCGTGGTCGCGCTTGACGAAGAGGCGCAGCGCAGTGATCAGCCCGACGATCTCCTCCTTGCCCGCCTTGTAACCGCGCCCGATGCCCTGGCGCGGAATGAAAGGCATCGCAGCGACGTTGAGTAGCTCGGCGGGCGGTCCCCAGACCTCCGGCGTCACATCCATGTCCAGGTGCTGCCAAGCGATAGCCTCGATCAGGTCGCGGCGACCCGCGGCAAAGCCCGACGCTTGCGGCCCGCGAATAAACTTGCCGCCGCTGAAGACGGCGACGTCCGCGCCGTCGCGGATAAAGGCGCGCAGGTTCTCCGGCTCGTCCAGCCGCCCGGATGCGTCCACAAGCACCGGGACACCGCGCGGGCGCGCCACCGCAACCACGTCAGTCAACGTGATGCCCCCCACATTCCAGGGCAGGAAGAGAATCGCCGCGGTCCGGTCGTTGATCGCCGCGGCATAGTCGGCGGGGGTGACGCGGTCCGCTGTGCCGACCTCCACCAGCCTGCCGCCGCCGGTTTCAATGGCGTGGTCGTAGTTGTTGCGGTGC
The DNA here is from genome assembly GCA_937922105.1 of uncultured Litorilinea sp. Lineage (GTDB taxonomy): Bacteria > Chloroflexota > Anaerolineae > Caldilineales > Caldilineaceae > QEUY01. The sequence goes on along the minus strand of CAKZVN010000150.1, from coordinate 2,718 downwards.
ACGCGCGCGATGATCACTTGATTTGCCATGCCGTCGCTGTGGGGCAGGCGGTCCATCTTCGCCGGATCGGTGCCGGTGATGCACGCGGCAATCGCAAGAACAAGGGCAGCTTGCGCGCCGGACGTGACATACCCCGCCTCGGCGCCGGTGACCTCGGCAATCACGCGGCCCGCAGCCGCCTGGAGTTCCTCCATGCAGACAAAGTGCTTGGCGGCTTCCGCCATCGCCGCGACCACCTCCGGCGGCATCAACGTCCCCCCCAGACGGGTAAAGGTGCCGGTTCCGTTGATGATGGGGCGCACCCCCAGGCTGTCATAGATGGTCGGGCGACCGGTGAGAAGTCGGCTGCTCATGGCACGCAGTGTTCCTTTGCAAGGGTATGAAGTGGTGAGCGTGGATAGGCGAGTCGAGAACAAACCGCAGGGACGGTCACACGACGGCCCGTGCCGCAACGATGCGATAGCGCACGCGGCCCTGGTCGTCATAGTCGGCGGTGACCACCACGTCCGTAGTGAATTGGCTGCCGTCGCGACGCTGGTGGAGGCTGGTATAGGCGGCGCGCCCGGTGCGGTGGACTTGGGCACGGTATTCGGGCAGGCGCAGCCGCGCGGCGGGCGCAAAGAGTTCGTCAATCGCCAGCCCCACCAAATCCGCTACAGGATAGCCGTAGAGATCAGCCGCGGCTAGGTTGGCAGCGACAATACGGTTATCGGCAGGGTCCACCACGAGCAAGGCCCATCCGGCGCGACGAAAGGCGATGGCAGCCAGGGCCTCATCGGTCAGGGGCTGGGCGCTCGGCCCAGGGTTGGCAGGGGTCGGATGGGTCGGCGTCATGAGTCCCTTTCCACAGCAACGTGTGATTCGATGGCGCGGCGCGTGCGCCGCGCCGCTATTGTAACACACAGACACAGAGGCCGCGCGCAGTTCAAAGCCAACGCCGCGGGCTATAGGCAAAGACCAGCGTCGCGCAGGCTGCAGCGCTGCTGACCACGGCGATCCCCAGCAGGTCTTCCACCGGCATGAAGGTAAAGAGCCACAGCCCCAACACCTTGTCCGGGTTGAAGACCCACGCGCCCCAGTAGCCGCCGATGGGGTCGGTGACGAGCATCCACAGTTCGGCGACCGCAACGACGCGCAGGATGATGCGGCGGTTGCGCCATAGGAAGCGCCCGTTGCGCGCCCACAGGATGGCATGGAAGATCAACCCTGCGCCGATCAACAGAGCCAGATGCGTATAGGCGGGCGGGAACCAACTCATGGCTAACCTTCTTCCGGCCCGGCGCTGTCGACACCAAGTCGCTCGGCAAAGATTACGGTGAGGCTGCCGAAGAGCAAAGTCACCCCCACGATCCAAAGCCATTCCTCCAGCGGCAACCCTCGCGCCCACCAACCTGCCAAGTGGGCCGGGTCGAAGGTCCATACACCGATGCGCACGGCGAGCGCGTCCCACGCCCACCCGCCTACCAACGATCCCACCACTACCCAGGCCAATCCGCGCCCGCGGCGCAGGAGTACACGGCCCTGCCAGGCCAACAGCACAAGCAACGGCAGGCCGATAAAGCAACTCAGCCAGATCAAATAGGTCATGGAGCCAAACATGTGTTCTCCTTGTTCATCTCGGTCCTTGCCACAGGACAGGCACGCGCCGCCCTATCGTAGGCAGGCGGTCCGGCACAGGACGTTGCCCTGACCGGCAGCCCCAGGCGTGACGGGGTATACTCGTCCCGTGGCTTGAGGTCACCGCAACCCGGCGGCCTTCCAGACCAATCTACCACAAAGGAGAACTTTCGATGAGCAACTTTTTGGTATGGCTCATTGTCGGCGGTTTCTTGGGCTGGCTGGCGAGTATTGTGATGGGGACCAACGCCCAGCAAGGCCCGTTGCTCAACATCGTGGTCGGCATTGTGGGCGCGTTTGTGGCGGGGCTGCTGCTCACGCCCATGCTGGGCATCAGCACCATCAACGAGAGCAACTTCAGCGTGCCTGCGCTGGCGGTATCGCTGGGCGGCGCGGTGATCTTACTCGGCGTCGTCAACCTCTTCCGCCGCGGTCGGCTGCGCTAGTACCACATCGAGCACCCGGCAGCGCACAGGCGTGCGCTATCCATCTGGAACAAAGAGCGGACTGTCCGTGGCGGCAGTCCGCTCTCCGGCAATAGACGTTCGTCGCCCCCCTCGCATTAGGCCGGGTACAACCGAAGCAGTTTGGCGATCGCTTTGGGGCCGATTACAATCGCAGGGCGACCGGGTACTCCCGGGCACGCCCGACTCGACCGCTGCGTGGAAAGCCGAACGCCTACATGTCCGATCCCTCTGCGCCCTCTCCTCGTCTCGCATCCAGCCGCTGCCCGGGGTGTGGCGCGCCGCTAGATTTACGCGACCTACCCGCCGGGGAAAGCCAGGTGCGGTGTGGTTACTGCGGTACGCTAATCACCGTGCCAGGACGCCAAGCGCCACCCCAAGTCGGACCGGCGACTGTCCCTGACTCACCGGCCCGCCCTGTGGTACGTGTTACGGTCACCAGCGACGGGCGTCGCGTGCGCGGCGGTTGGGGCTGTGGGCTGACGGGCTGGATGACGGTCTCGATTGTGGTGATCATCCTTGCCATTGTGGTCTTCACCGAACTGGACACCGGCACGCTGCGTGGATTCTTCCAGGGAAGTTTGGTCGCGCCGCCGCACTTGATCGCAGCCCCCCTCGCGCCGGGCGGCGCAGACCA
>CAKZVN010000149.1 GCA_937922105.1 uncultured Litorilinea sp. | reverse complement strand
TGGTGCAGGTCATCCAGGGCCTGTGCCAGCACCAGCATCTGCTCCAATTTCCCCTCGATGCGAAAGGTAGTTTCGCGGCTCCGGTTGCTTGCATCCATGAACGCCCTGGTATTTTGCATCCGCAGCGTGTCCAGTTCGTCGTTGTCCGCATACTGGCGGAAGATCGTGCGCGACAGCAGCTGCTCGACCGTGTGGTCCGTCACCGCGGTCTCATAGACGGCAGTCGCGGTCGCCTCCAACTGGTGGGCTTCGTCCACCACGTAGATGCCCGCAGGTGGCAGGATACGCTCTCCCGCGCCGCCCAGCATCAGGGCATTGAGCAACAGATGGTGGTTGGTGATGATCACCTGTGCCTGCCCTGCGCGTTCGCGCATCCGGTTGACCCAACACTCACTCTCATAGAAATGGCAATCGCGCTGCAAACAGTCGTCGGGAAAGCTGACGATGCGCGTGCGCAGTTCCGGGTTGAGCGTGAAAGGCAGGTCGTCCACGTCGCCCGTCCCGGTGTGGATCAGCCAATCCGCGACTTGGCGGTATTGGTCATCCTCACGGTCATAGAGGCTGATGTAACGCTGCTCTTGGCCCTCATTCTCCCATTTGAGCGTGCAGACATAGTTGCTGCGCCCTTTGACCACCACCGCATCAATGGCGCGGCCCAGTACCTTGCTCAAAAAGGGGATGTCTTTGGTGTAGAGTTGGTGCTGCAACGACTTGTTGGCGGTAGCCACCACCACCGTCTTGCCGCTGAGGATGGCAGGCAGCAGATAGGCAATAGACTTGCCCGTGCCCGTAGGCGCTTCCACGAGCAAAATCTCCCCGCGCGCAATCGCCTGCTGCACCGCCGCTGCCATCTGCACCTGGCTGGGGCGCTGTTCATAGCCGGGCAGCACTTTGGCGAGGGGGCCGTCCGGGGCAAAGTAAGCCGCCACGTCGTCCGACTGCAGCGGCGGCGCGTCCATGACTGCCGGCGCACTCCCAGACGGGGCAGCAGCCGTGCGCGCGGGGCGCGGCGCGGGCGCGACGGCGCTGTCGGCATCGGTCTCAGGTGACGGCGCGGCGCGCCGTCTGCGCGAGGATGAGGGGGTGCTCTTTTTCGTCATGTCCCCAGTTTAGCACAGATGTGCGGATTCCCCAAACGCACAGAAAGGCACCAACCTACAAAAAAATCCGGCGGACGGCTGTGCACCGTCCGCCGGATTGTACCTCGGTCCTGGGAAGCCCGAGTCGAAATGCCCTTGCGCGCAGATTAGTCGGGCGGGGGCAGGATCACCGCGTCAATGGCGTGAATCACGCCATTGGTGGCGATGATGTCGGCTTTGCTCACATTGGCGCCGTTGACCTTGACACCGCCGTCTACCTCAAAGGTAACCGCCTTGCCCTGCTGGGTGGTCGCCTGCATCCCGTTTGCCAAATCGGTGGAGAGCACGCGGTTGGGCAGCACGTGGTAGAGCAGGAGCGTGGTCAGCTGGGCGGTGGGGTTGGCCAACAGCAAGTCGAAAGTCCCCGCGGGCAACGCGTCGAAGGCCGCGTCGGTGGGCGCCAAGATCGTGAAGGGACCCGCGCCCTCCAGCGTGGGCGCGAGACCCGCCGCGGTCAAGGCTTGTACCAGCTTGGTGAAGCTGCCCTCGGCACGCAGGGCTGCCATCAAGTTCACCGCCGCAGCCGGCTCTTCGGTAGGCGTCGGCGTCGCCGCCGCAGCTGCCGCAGCCGCAACACCAGCAGCCGGTGCGGGGGTCGCCGCCGCAGCTGCCGTAGCAGCCGGGGCGGGGGTCGCCGCAGCCGTTGCGCCCGCCGCAGCCTGTTCACGCGTGGGCAGGCGCAGCACCTGACCCACCTCGATGACGTTACAGTTCGACAGGTTGTTGAAGGTACAGATAGCCTGCCACAGCCCGATCTGTCCATAGATGTCGCGGGCAATCAGGCTCAGCGTGTCGCCCGGTTGGACAGTGTAGGTGCCGCCCGGCTCACCGGCACGCCCGCCGCCGGCAGACGCAGCAGCGGTTGCTGCAGGCGCAGCAGGAGCCGCAGGAGCGGCTGCCGCTCCATCCGCCGCGGCAGGTGCCGCCGCAGCGGTCCCGGCGCGTTGCGCCGTCAACGTCTGACGGCTGTCGTCGGTCAATACGCCACCGTCGGCCCGCAAGGTATAGGTCGCGGGCACGTTGGAGGTGTTGTAGACAATGACCGTATAGGGACCAAAGCCGGTAATGGTAAAGGTAGCCCGGCGCTCATTACCCGCCAGCCCCGGCTCGCTGCTCCCTGCGGCGAGCGCCAACTGACCCGGCGGCGTGCGGTTGCCCGGGTCGGCGTAGCGCGCAAACCCATCCGGGGTCAGGACCCAGAAATTGATGCGCCGCGCCAATTCCGGGTTATCCTGCGGGTCAAAGCTCAGGGTGAGCACAACAGTCCCATTGCGCACACTCGGCTCCAGCGCCAGGAAGTGCTGGTCATTTTGGTTGGGCAATTCTCCCTGCATGACCTGGGCCGTGACCTTGCCGTCGGTAATCGTCGCAGCCGGGGTCGCGGCAGCGGGTGTCTCCGCCGCAGGCGTAGCCGTTGCTGCCGGCGCAGGGGTCGCCGCTGCAACTGGGGCAACGGGGACCGGGGTCGCGGCAGGTGCGGCAGGAGTCTCCGCCTGAGCCGGGGTCGGCGCAGCGCGCAGGTCGCGTACCTGCCCCGAGTCGTCGGAGATCAGACCATTGGTCACGCGCAGGGTGAAGCTGGCATCGGTCGCCGAATCGTTGAAGACAACGATGGTGTAATTCGACGCGCTGCCCTGCACCACCGCGCCCAACTGATTTTCCGGCGTTTGGGGCGAAAGGCGGCTGCCCGCAGCCAGATTGTTGGTGCGCAAGTCGGCGCCCGACAACACTGCACGCAAGCCGTCTTCGGTCAAGATATAGAAGCCGAGACCGCTATTCTGTGGGTTCAGCCGGTCGAACTCGGCCAATACCGTGACATTACTGCCCCGGTCAATGGTCGAAAGCCCCAACCAAATCTTGGCAAATTGACCGCCGGTGAGCACGCCGCCGACCTCTGCCGACTGCACCTGCGCCGACGGCGCGGCCTGGAGCGGCGGCGCCACAATCGCGCCCCCCCCAAGCAACAGCGCAGCCACCAGCAGGACGCTCAACGCCTGCCGGATTCGTATGATGGACGAGAACTTTGACATCGGTCGTTTTACCTCCAAGATCAACATGAGTCGGATAAAACTCTGTTGCCCTGCACCGGCGCAGGGCTTGCCTGGGTTGGTGTGAACCCGTCTAATATACAGCCGGCTTCGTCGCCAGGGCTGTCAAGGGGTCGTGTCGCGCAGACCGCAAGTTGCGGTGCATTGAACCTGCCAAACTCTTGCGGCACAATTCGATCATTATACTGCCACCGGAGTACGGTAGCCAAATCCCCGCTGGGCAAAGAAGCGGGCGGCTCTCGCCGCGCGTGCGCCGTCACACCTCCGACCAACACACCTCTCGCAAACAATACAGCAAAACCCACGAACAAGATGCGCCGGCAAGCCCGCAACAACGCGACGAACCGGCGCTGTTCCGGCAACGATTCGATTACGGCTCGGCATTCACGCGCAACCCGCGCACCACCGAGTCAATATAGTTGGCATCGCGACGCACAATACGCAGGCGCAAATCATACAGGCCCGCCGGCAAGCGGCTCACGTCCAGCCGCGCCAGCACACCGCCCGGGAACGGCTCCTCACCGCTGAGCACGTGCTGCCATTGTTCGCGACCGCCGGGCGACCACGCCAACTCCCACCGCAGCAATTCCAACTCCGGGATCACTGCGCGCACCTCCATCACCCCGCTCACCATCGCATTGGCGCGTGGGGCGGTGATCCCCACCGGCGGCGCAAATGCCAGCACCGGCGCGCCCTGGTTGGCAACGCTCAAGTTGCGCAGGAAATACTCGTTGTAATTCCCGTCGCGATAGACGATGCGCAGGCGCAAATCATACAGCCCGTCGGGGAAACGCGTCGTCTCCCATACGGCAATCGGGCCTTGCCAGACCTGGGTCTCGCCACCTGCGAGCCACTGCCAATTTTCCAAACCAGCCTGAGAAAAGTCCAGCCGGTAGCTCACGAAGGGATTGCTGGGCCGTCCGTTGACTGTGGCGATGATGGGCACATCCCCGCGTACCACTGCACCGGCATCCGGCGCAAAGAAGCCTTGTCCCTCAGGCCCCTGGCGCCGCGGATCAGGGGTTGGGGTCGGCGTGGGTACGGGCAAAGCCGAGAAGGGCGGCGCAGTCGCGCCCGGCGGCGGGGTCGGCGTAGGCGGGTTGGCGTTGCGAATCTCCACCCCGCGCACAAAGCTCTCGGTATAGTTGCCGGAGTCGTTGATGGCGCGGATACGCAAATCGTACAAGCCGTCCGGGAACTGGGTCGTGTCCAAGAGAAAAAGCACGTCATTATAGACCACGCGGTGGCTGGTATAGAGGAAAGTCCATGCTTCCATCCCCGCGGGCGAAAGATGCGCCTCGTAGCGGTTGAAGACCGGGATCAGCGCCGTCCCCACCACCGGGTAGGAACGCGCCATGGCATCGCCCGGCTGGGGCGAGAGAATTTCATTCACCACGCGCCGCGGACGGGTAGGCGTCGGTTCCGGCAGGGGTGAATTCGCAAATCCCTGTGCCCACAACCGCGCGCCGTCATCAGGCCAATATGTCCAAAGCGCGCCCGCAGCCAGAAGCAAAGCCAGCGCCAGCAGCACGGCGCGCTGCGCCACCGGTGTGCGCCCGGCGGAGGGATGCTCTTGCGGTTGAAAGTCGTCACGCTCCATCATGCTGCACAGCTTCGTTGCCCGCAGCGCGCCCGAGATGCGCACCGCAGGCCACTTCATCACAGATACAGCGCACTCCGCTGACCGGTTCCCCCGGCTGCGATTGTACGCAACTGCGTGCCGGATCGCGAAATCTCACGCGCCTCAGTCCACACCCTGCCAGAGCACAAAGTGGCAGCCCAAGTCGCTCGGCCCACCCTGGAAATGGGGCACGTTCGCCGTAGGACTCATGGCGCCGCCGCCACGATCCAAAAGCGTGACGAAGATGGTGTGCGGTTGACCGGCGGCCAAGACCGGGAAGCGGAAGGCGCCATAGCCTTCGGCGCCCGCGCCGGTGGTCTGCTCTTGGATTGCGCCGTACTCGTCCCGATAGAGCACGCGCACCCCCGGCACCAACTGCCCGCTGCGATTGCGGACCGTGCCCATGACAAAGTTACCGCCGCATCCCCGATCATGCGTCACCACCACCAGATTATAGGCGCTGGAGGGCGGCGGCGCGGCAGGCGCCGCCTGCGTCACCACGGGACGGCCCGCTGCGCCTCCGGTCACCGACGCCACGCGATCGGTGAAGGCATCAATGCGCACAATCAGGTCCTGGTTTTGCAGCAACTCGCGCACTCGTGATTCGGCTTGGTCGCACGGCCCCACATAGAGTGGAATGCCTGTTTGCGCGCTCCACGCCAACGCGGCCCGCTGTTCCTCAGCGATGCGCCGGCTGCGCTCCGCGTCGGGCGCGGGCAGAGCGTCCTCCGCCACGGCGTCCAGCGGCGGCAGCACGCGGCCCAAGCCCACCGGCAGCCGCAACAACTGGCGTGAGACACCCGTTTCCGCGCTGCACGCCGCCACGGGAATCTCCACGCCTCCTGTCCGAACATAAACCGTATTCATGGTCTCCACCACCGCAGTGTCGGCGAGGGGACCGTCGTCCCCCGTGCGCGCCAGCCACGCCTCCGTGAACCACTCCTCCTCCGGGCAGGACAAACCCGGCGGGCAGGCGATGGGGACCCGCACGGCGCCGGGCGCGCCCACAAACTCCCACGCCGACGGCTCCAGTGGCGCGCCCATGCGCATGAGCATGCGCTCGTCGTCCAAGACCGCCTGCATAAAGGCTTGCCAGATCGGCGCGGCCCCGGTGATGCCGCTGGCGCGGCGCATAGGACGACCGTCGCTGTTGCCCGCCCACACGCCCGCCACCAAGAAGCGCGTATAGCCCACCGTCCAGTTGTCGCGATAGTCGGTGGTCGTGCCGGTCTTAACCGCAGCCGGGAGACTTAGACGCAAGGGACTATTCGCCCCGAACGCGGGCGTGCGCGCCGCGTTATCGCTTAAAATATCCGTGACCAAATACGCAGCAGCCGGACTCACCACCGCGCGTGACGGCGGGAGACCCAAGTCCGGCGCGTGCCCATCGGGCGCGCCGGTCACCGCGGCGATCGACTGGGGCGGGTGATAGAAGCCGTCGTTTGCCAGCGTGTGAAACGCGGTGGTCAAGTCGAGCAAAGTCACATCCCCGCCGCCCAGGGTCAGGCTCAGCCCGTACCACGACGGCTCACGGTCCAGGCTGGCAATCCCCATCGCGCGCGCGCCTTCCAACATACGCGTCACCCCCACTGCATCCAGGAGTTTGACCGCCGGTACGTTGTAGCTGTTCGCCAGCGCCCCGCGTGCGGTGATCGGACCGTGGAAGGTCTCGTCATAATTGCGCGGGCGATAGAGATCGTTCTCGCTCAGACGATAGCTGGCTTCCACGTCCCAGATCACCGTCGCCGGGCTAATGACGAGCTCGTCGAAAGCCAGGGCATAGAGCACCGGCTTGATGGCACTGCCCGGCTGGCGCAAGCGCACGGTCACGTTCACCTGCCCGGCAATCGCCGCGTTATGAAAGTCGGCGCTGCCCACCATCGCGAGAATCTCCGCCGTGCCCGGCTTGAGCGCGATCAGCGCAGCGTTGGACAGGTCATAGACCGGGCGCAGGCGCGCCACCTCCTCCGCCACAATGCGTTGGGCCAAGTTCTGCATCTCCAGGTCCAACGTGGTGATCACACGCAGCCCGGCACGTTCGATGACCCAATCGGGATAGGCCCGGCGC
>CAKZVN010000148.1 GCA_937922105.1 uncultured Litorilinea sp. | reverse complement strand
CGCAACCACCCCAGGCGGTTGGCGACGTGTAGCAACAGGGCTAGACGCTCGGTGAGGTCCGGGTCGTCATTGGTATAGGGGACTTGCAGGCGTTGGGCCAGGCGATCAATGTCCTCGCGATGGGGGCCGGTGGGGGTCAGGCGCAACCGGTCTTGGCGCAGGAAGCCGATGAGCGTGCCGGCGTCTTCCAGGAAGCTGTCGTCGGCAGGCAGGACGCGCGAGGCGGGCGGCGGCGGAATGGGACGCACGCTCCAGACGGTTGCGCCGGCGTCGCGTTGGGGGTTGGGCAGCCAGGGCGTCACATCGCTGGGGATGTAGATCACGGTGTGGGCTTGCTGACCCGCGCCCTTGAAGGTCCGTCCGATCAGCCCATAATAAAAGAGCAACTCGGCGACGCTTTCGGGCGAGAGCCAGGGCATCTCGCGGGCCAGTTTGGCCGGTCCCATCTGGCGGATGCCGCCGAAGCGGCGGGCGAATTGCGCCTCGCTCATCTCGCCGCCCTCTTTGAGCAGCAATTCCAGCGCTTGGGCGCTCTCAGGCGCATAGTCACCGACTTCTTCGTAGGCCATCTGCACCGAAGTCGGGTCGGTGATCTGCGCGGCCAAGAGGTCCACGGCTTGCTCGCGGCTGTCGGCCCCATCCAGGAATGCCCCGCGCAACTCGGCCAAGACCTGGAGCAGGGTATCCGAATAGTCGAGCAGCATTTGGGCAGTGGTGGGCATGGGCGCGGCAGCCGATTGGGTTCGAGAGTTGGGACAGGTGTTTGATCGCAGGGGGAAAGTTCGTTATACTGATGCCGTTATGCACCGGGCACACAGCCGGTGCGAGACAAGGAGCCTTCTGACCGATGAACGGACGAATGCCCAGACGTGGCGGCTGGAGCTTGGCTGCGCTCCTGCGCGATGGAATTGTGGCCTGGCGTCTCTTGCGCGACCCGACCGTGCCGGGTTTGCTCAAGCTCTTGTTGCCGGGGCTGGCCCTGCTCTATATGTTGTGGCCGGTGGACCTCATGCCCCTGCTGCCCTTCGACGATATTGCGATTGTGCTCCTGGCGACGCGACTCTTCGTCAACCTGGCCCCGCGTGAGAGCGTCGAGCGCGCCGTCTATGGCGAGAAGCCCCCGCCCCGCCGTCCCAAGCCCCAACGCCGGGACGAGCCGCAGGTGATTGACACCACCTGGCGCGTCCTCAAGGACTGAGCGCGGCAACCGCGCCATGAGCCGCCTTATGCACGCTGAGCAACCGGATGATCGGCGAGCGGACCGAGAACACGCCCCGCGCATGGATGAACCGGCGCGGGTCTTTTCTTTGCCCGAGGTTGCCCGCCACCTCAATGTCACCCCGGACGGGCTGCAACGCTTGCGCCGTCGCTTTGCCCATGTGCTGGGACCAGGGGCGGCAGGCGCCGATCCCATCTTTACGACTGCGGACATCGCCGCGCTGGTGACCGTACAAAAGTTGCTGGCTCAGGGCTACGATGATGCCCAGATTGACGAACACTTGACGCCCGCCCCTGTGGTCGAGGAGTCACCGCCCCTGCTGCCCATGGAGCGCCTCTCTGACGGCGACTCGGCGAGCGAAAGCGGCGTGCCCCAAGTCGTCGGCGATGTGTTGCACGCTCTGGTCGCCGGGCAACAGGCGGTGCTCAACGGTCAATCCAACCTGCGCGAGATGCTCAACGTCGTCGTGCAGGACAATTTTAATCTGAAGGATGAGAATCGCAAACTGCGCGAGCGGATGCTGGAAATGGAGCGGGTCTTAGCCGAGTATCAGCGTCGTGAGGAGACGCGCAAGGAGCGGTTGGAGGGTCGTCTGCGCGGCTTGGAATCTACCGTGGCAGCGCTCCAACAACAGGTGGCGCAGTTGATCCAGATTCAACGCCGCCAACAACAGCGGCGCGGCTGGTTCGGCTAGGAACTGTCGGCAAAGAAAGCTATCGTGCGTCTGTTGCTCTTGGACTGTGACGAATACCTGGTGAGCCGTCGCGTTGCCGAACTCAAGGCCGCGCTGGGCGACCCGGAGTTCGCCGAGTTGAATATCACCGAGTTCGGCGAAACGGGCACGAGCGCGGGCGACATCCTCGCCCAGGCCGAGATGATGCCCTTCCTTGCCCCGCGGCGCTTGATCCTGGTGCGCGGCTATCTGGGGCGGCTGGACGCGCGCATGTCCCAAAGCAAGGAGACCACCAGCGCGGCCCATGCCGAGGCGGCGCGCTTGCTCATGGGCTTGCCCGAAGTCGGGGAGAGCGCGGACCTGGTGCTGATTGACGCCAAGGTGGATAAGCGCCGTCAGCTGTGGAAAGGGTTCAAGGACGGCACAGGCCGTGCCGTTCCCGGTCTGCAAACGTTGGTGGAGCAGGGGCATTTAATGCAAGAGGAATTGAAACCGCCTGAGCCGCGCGACCTGCCGGGCTGGATCCAACGCCATGCGCGCGCCCAGGGCATCGCCATCGAGGGCCGCGCGGTGCAACTCTTGGCGAACTATGTGGGCGTCAATCTGCGCCAACTAGACAACGAGCTGGCAAAACTCGCCACCTATGCTGCAGGCAGGTCCATCACTGCGGCGGATGTGGAGTTGTTGGTCAGCGACGCGTCCGAAAGCATGATCTGGGACTTGACCGACGCATTGGCGCGGCGCGACGGGCGCAACGCCATGCGCGCCGTGCAGATGTTGCGCCGGCACGACGCGCACGCGCTCTATCTCCTCACCATGATTGTGCGCCAATACCGGCTGATTCTGGCGGTGAAAGAGGCCATGCGGCTGCACGGCAACAACAAATTCGAGATCGCCAAGCTCTTGGGCGAGAAGCCCTTCCCGGTGGAAAAAGCCATGAGCCAGGCCCCGGCGTATACCCTGGACGAGTTGGAGCATGTACTGGACCGCTGTCTGACGCTCGACTACGCGGCCAAGAGCGGCGCGGACGCCGATACCGAGTTGGACCTCTTTGTCGCCGAATTGACCCGGCGCCGGTAGCCGTGTGCCATGCTGCTCACCCATCTCTCGTTGACCCACTATCGCAACTATCGCCGGCTGGAGCTGGACCTGGGCGCGCGGCTGACGCTGCTCCAGGGGCGCAACGCGCAGGGCAAGACCAATCTGCTGGAGGCGATCTACTTTCTGGCGACCAGCAAGCCGGTCCACGCCACCGCGGAGCGTGAAGTGGTGGATTGGCAAGCGACCGAGGAGCCGATTCCTTATAGCCGCATCGCCGCGACGGTTCTTCCCACCGCCCCTGCGGATGGCGCGAGTAGCCCGCATCCCCTGGAGTTGGAAATTCTGCTCATGCCGCGCGGGGATGGGCTGAATTTTAGCAAGCAGGTGCGCATCAACGGCGTCAACCGGCGCAGTTTGGACCTGATCGGCAAGCTGCGTGCGGTCCTGTTCTTGCCCGAAGACATCAAGCTGGTGGACGGCAGCCCCGGTGAACGGCGGCGCTATCTGGATATTGCGCTCTGCCAGATTGACCCGGCCTATACCCAAGCGCTGGCGCTCTATCAGAAAGTGTTGGCGCGGCGCAACAGCCTGCTCAAGCAGCTGCGCGAGCAAGGCGCGCGGCCCAACGCCGCAAGCACCGAGGCGCAACTGGGCTTTTGGGACGAGCAACTGGTGGACGAGGGCAGCCGCGTCATCGCGCTGCGCCACAATTTCTTGGCCCAGTTGCAGCCCAGCGCGCAGGCGTGCCAAGCCGAGTTGTCCAGCGGGCGCGAGGAGCTACATCTGGAGTTTCTCGCCAGCTTCAACTATGGCCCTTGGCCCGACGCCGAATACGATCTGTGGCTGGGGGGCCATCTCTTGACCGACCATCGTTGGCCCTGGGTGTCGGCGGTGCGCGCTGAGGAGGTCGCCGCGGTCTGGCGCGCGGCTTTGCCCCGTCTGCGCAGCCAAGAGTTGGCTGCGGGCATGACGCTGGTCGGCCCCCACCGCGACGATCTGCGCTTTTTGGTCAACGGGCGTGACCTGCGCGTCTATGGCAGCCGCGGCCAACAGCGCAGCGGCGCACTCTCGCTCAAACTGGCGGAGGTGCAGGCGATGACCGAGTTGACCGGCGCGCCGCCCCTGTTGTTGCTGGATGATGTGATGAGCGAGCTGGACGCGCAGCGCCGCAACACGCTGTTGGCTGCGCTGGCGGGGGTCAATCAGGCGGTGATCACCACCACCGACTGGGAGGACTTTAGCGTCGAGTTTCGCCGCGCCGCAACCTGTTTCCATGTGGAAGCGGGCACGGTCACCCCGGCGGACGGTGTGCGCGCACAGCCCGCGCCGCTTGCGTCCTCGGTTGACAGCCTGCCTGCCATCCGTCATGCGGATGATAGGGTGGCGAGCAGCGAGGGGACCCTTCCTGCGTCAGGGTGACGGAGTTCGTAGGGGAGTTGTGTCGCGGTCTAGGGCGCGGGCGGCTTGGTGGGGCGGCGGCGCCGGGGCGCAACCGTGCGCAGGATGGCGGCCCAGCGCGCCACTTCACGGTTGGTGCGGATCACAGGGTTGACCACGTTGTCGCTGACAAAGGTCGCGGTGCCGCGCACGGTGTTGGCGGTGGCTTGGGCGTCGTCTAGGATGGGCTTGACTTCAGTCTGGATGAGCTTGACCAAGCGCCAAATCTGCCAGATGAGCACGCCGATGAGCACGCCGATGACGATGCTTTGCACGGCGATGACGATGATGGCGATGTCACGAATGGTGGCGGATATCACGGCGGTCGGCTCCGTTCAAGCGTTGGCCCATGCACGGGGCACAGCGATCAGTACCGGTCGGCTAGGGATTGGCGCGGCGCGCCAGGGTCAACTCGCGCACGCCGATGAGCGCCAGCCAGGCAAAGAGCGTCGCCTCCACGACATGCACTTGCCCGATGCGCGGCAAGGGCATTTGCAGCAGCAACCCCACCAGTTGGCCCAGGGCAAAGCCGCCCGCCGCCGCGATCTGATAGACCACCAAGTCGCGCAGCGAGCGCCCCTTCCAGAGATGCAACAGCGCGGCATAGGCTACGCTGAGCAGCGCGCTCAAGAGCAGGGCAGGCGGGATGAGCGACCACATCAGGCAATCACGCCGCCGCCCAGGCACAGATCGCCGTCATAAAAGACTGCGCCCTGGCCCGGCGTGATGTCGCGCAGGGGCTGTGGGAAGATGACCACCACGGTGCCGTCAGGCTGCGGGTCGAGGACGCAGGCTTCGGCGCGCGCGCGATAGCGAATTTTGCAGCTCGCCTGTGTGCCGGATGGCGGCGGGCTGTCCAACGTCCAGTTGACATCGTGCGCGACGAGGCGGTCGCGGCCCAACTCGGCCAATGTGCCCACCACCAACGCATTACGCGCCGTGTCCAGTTCCAAGACATAGAGTGCCTCACCGGCTCCCTGTAGACCGAGACCCTTGCGCTGCCCGATGGTATAGCCGGGCAAGCCCTGGTGTTCGCCATAGACCTTGCCGCGACGGTCTACGATGGGGCCGGGGCGCATGGCCTCCGCGGCCCAGTCGCGTAGGAAGCGCCGATAGTCGTCGTCGGCGATGAAGCAGAGGTCCATGGAGTCGTGCTTGGATGCAATGGGCAGCCCGCGCGCCGCAGCCATACGCCGCACCTCCGGCTTGGGATAGTCGCCGATGGGAAAGAGGACATCCTGCAACTGGGCTTGGCCCAGGACGCTGAGGACATAGCTCTGGTCTTTGGCTTCGTCTACAGCCTTGAGCAGGTGGGTCGTGCCGTCGTCCAGCCGGCGCAGCCGCGCATAGTGGCCCGTGGCGAGGTAGTCCGCGCCCAGCCGCCGCGCATAGTTGAGCAGATAGTCGAAGCGGATATGGCGGTTACAGGCTAGGCAGGGGTTGGGTGTCTGCCCTGCGCGGTAGCCTGCGATGAAGAAATCCACCACGTTGGTCTTGAAGGGCTGCTCCACATTGATCAGGTAAAAGGGGATGCCCAGGCTGTCGGCGACCGCGCGCGCGTCGTGGACGCTCTCCAGGCTGCAACACTTGTTGGTGGAACCTTCACGGGGGC
>CAKZVN010000147.1 GCA_937922105.1 uncultured Litorilinea sp. | reverse complement strand
CGTTTTAGTCTTTTTGTGTTCGACATCGTATTGAGTTGCTGATGTAAATGCGAACTAATGTAAATGCGAAAAGGGAGAGTAGTCATGTGTTCAACGCCTCATCAATTTGAATTTAGGCGAACATCACAAAACATCTCCCGAGAACGCGGCCAATCCCTGGTCGAGTTTGCGCTGACGCTGCCCATCCTGCTGCTGCTGGTCTTGGGCACGATTGATCTGGGCATGGGCTTTCGCACCTACATTGCGCTGACCAACGCCGCGCGCGAAGGTGCGCGCTGGGTGACGGTCTACCCCGGCGACGTGGCGGGGGCACGCGCCCGCATCGCAGCCGAGGCGGGGCGCATCGGCCTCTCCGACATCAGCCTGGGCGGTGAGGGCTACACCGCAACCTTTACCCCCGCGCGCACCCGCTACAGCGCGGGCGAGACGGTCACCGTGCGCGTGGCTTTTGACTACGAACTGCTCTTCGGCGCGCTGACGGGGTTGCCCACCGTCCCCTTTACCGCCGAGGCGACCATGGTGGTGCTCTATGACCAATAAGCACTGGCGACAACACCGGGCCGGCCCAACGTTCCCACTGGTTCACGCGCCGATGCGGAAAACGGTGGTCGCTCACGTGCAAGCCCGTGTACCGGTGCCCGCCGTCACCCTGAGCGCAGTGCAGGGCCCCCCCGCAGGCAGGGCGACAAAGGGGATGCTTGGGCGCAGATGCCTTAGCAGGATGCGCCGCACCGGCGGCGAAAATTGAGAGCTGAACGCCGGACGCGCTGCAGCCGGCGATTTTGCCGTTTTGGCTGGGCAGACCGGTCGCACAGCAGGCCGGTTGGTAGCAGACGGAGGGTAGCCATGATGACCGCACAGACAAGACAACACAACAGCCCGGTCCGTCGCTTGCTGCGTGAGGAGCGCGGGGCCAATCTGGTCGTGATGGCCCTGGTCCTCATGGCGTTGCTCGGCTTTGCCGGGCTGGCGATTGATGGGGGCAACCTCTACTACCAACAGCAGCGCATGCAGATCGCAGCTGACGCCGCCGCGTTGGGCGGCGCGCGCCAGTTGGCTTTGCGCGCCGATCACAGCGCGGTGGACAACTCCATCCGCACGCTAGCCTTCGCCAACGCGGCGACGGCGGTGCAGTGGGAGTATATCAACAACCAGCGCGGGGTCCATGTCGTTGCCATGCGGCCTATCGAGACCTATTTTGCCCAGATTTATGGGCAGCGGGTCATCACCGTTACCGCCAACGCGCAGGCGCAGTGGGAACCGGTGACCGGCGTGGACGACCTCTTTCCGCTGACGATTGACTGCGACTGTGTGGACAGCGACCATATCACCCTCGGCGACGGCGGGGGTGACGGCGGCGGCGACGGTGGCGGCACGCCGCCCCCCGACGACAGCGGTTACGCCCCCAGCACCGGCCTGATCCAGTTGCCCGACACCTTCAACTCCATTTACGAATTGACCTTTGTGGGCCGCGCGGGCAACACCTGGACCTATGAAGTCACCGAGGTGGTGGGCCGTGACTTGAGCCATTGGCTGCTCAACATTGATACCTGCATGGACAAGGTGGTGAGTTTCACGCCCAACGATGCCCAAATCGGCGTAGACGGCTCCACCGGCGTGCCGGGTATCAAGTGGAACGTCACTGATTCCTTTGTGAGCGGGCGCTTTTCCTTCACGCTCAACGACAACTATCCCGCGGGCTGGGTCAATGCGCTGGCGAAGGCAGGGACCCACTCCGCCACGGTCGCCATCCCCGGTCCGGTGTGTGACGGCTCCAACATCGGCAACGCGGACCCGGTGGCGCCGCCCGGCGGGGTGGTCAACATCTGTCTGCCCACCATCGGCTTCGAGACCGATGCAGCCGGCGCGTCGTTGGTCACCGGGCAAATCATTGACACCGAGTGGGCGGCCTGGGGCGTGCGCGTCACCACCAACAACCCGACCTTCCACCCGGCAATGATCTTCGACAGCGCGCACCCCACAGGCGGTGACATTGACCTGGGCACGCCCAACGCCGATTTCGGCGGGCCAGGCGTGGGCGCGGGCGGGCGCTCAGGTAGACCGGGCGTCAACGACCGCGCCCTGGGCAAGGTGTTGATCATTGCCGAGCGCAATACGCCCACCGACCCGGACGACAACGCCGACGGCGGCACCATTGTCTTTACGTTTGATTACCCCGTGCGCATGGACGAGGTGCAGATTCTGGACATTGACGACATGCACGCGGCGGGGGTGGTTCGGGCTTACAGCGACGTGGCGGGCAACCAGTTGGTCGCCACGGGCAGGATGCTAGGCTTGGGCGACAACAGCATGCAGACGGTGGTGCTCAACGCGCGCAATGTGCGCCGCCTGGAGATTGTCTTCCCTGCCAGCGGCGCGGTCGCCACCATCGTGTCGTGTCGCACCCAGCAAGTGCCCCAATACAGCATCGGCGACCGCATCTGGTCCGACACCAACAGCAACGGCATCCAAGACGCCAATGAGCCGGGGATTGCCGGGGTGGTCATGGAGCTGTACTTGGCAGGACATGAGTTTGTGGTGGCGCGCACGGTGACCAACGCGGCGGGCGAATATCGCTTCGACAAGTTGCCGCCGGGCGAGTATGAAGTCAAGGTGGCGGACGCCAACTTTGCGGCGGGCGGCCCGCTCTTCGGCGCGCTCTACAGCCCGATGACGGTGGGCAGCACCCCCAGCCAGCCGGAGCCGGAGCAGTGCGTGGACTACATCGGCGACGCCATCGCGCAGATGAACCACTTCAACCTCATCGTGCTGGATGATTTGCAGAGCTTTGCCGAAGTGGACCACCGCGCCTACATCGGCGGCAACTATCTGGGGACCAACTCGGCCCAGTTCGGCGGACATCTCTCCAACGTGGCCTGCACAGACCGCGTGTTGACCGTGGTGGGCAACATCGCGCCCGGCAACTGGCTCAACATGCAGAAGGGGAGTCTTGCCGTCGGCGGCACGACCAACGGACGCGGCATCAATTTCAACGGCGGTCAGGGCTGCGGGCTGATCCCCGATCCGTCGCTGAGCGATGTGTGGATCACGAATGTGATGCAGAACGCGAGCATGGAACTAGCCGCGCTCCCCGCCAATAACCCCGCACCCACGCGCCAAAGCAACGGTCAATTGCGCTTCAACGTGACCACCAAAGACAGCAAAGGCTTGGCTGTCTTCAACGTGACCGCAGCCCAAGTCTTCGAGGCCAAAAACATCAACAACCTGATCGAGTTCAACAACAGCGCAGGGGCGACGACCATCTTGGTCAATGTGTCTGGCACTTCGGTAGATTGGACCAACACCAACATGGGCAATTTCCTCGGCTCGTACAACGCCAACATTGCCCGCGTGATCTGGAATTTCCACCAAGCCACCAGCATCAAGACCAACAGCCGGCGCTGGGCCGGGGCGATGCTGGCGCCCTTTGCCACCGTCAACGGCGGATCGGGCAATCTGGAAGGCTCCATCGTGGTGAAGAACTTGATCAGCGCCGGCGAAATCCATCGCCCGACCCTCAATCTCAGCAACGCCGACGCGTTGAGCACGCCGTGTGAACCGACGCCACCGCCGCCCGCACCGGTGCAGGCCGATGAGACGATAGACAGCAACTTCAACAGCGCCACGGGCCGCGCCGCGGTGACGCTGGTGGACCGCTCGGACATGACGATTGACGGCGGCTTCCGCTTGCCTGCGCAGGTGACCCCCGGCCCGCAGACCGCGCTTATCAACCTCAACGACAACCGTGCCTCCAGTTACGAAGTCACCTTCCTGGGCTTGAGCGGGCGCACATGGAGCTACCGCGTGCGCGAGGTCTCCGGTCGCGACCTGAGTCACTGGAACTTGGGTATCGCCAACTGTTTGGGTCAAATTACCGGTTGGTCTCCGACGAACGGGTACTCGGCAGGGACGGACGGCAGCACCGGCTTTGTGGGCGTCAAGTGGGATGTGAACGACAGCTTCCGCGAGGGGGTGTTCTCCATCACGCTCAACGGCGACTATGCCGCGGGCACAGTGCGCGCGCTGGCGAAGGCCGGCACCAACAATGCCCAGGTGGATATCATCGGGCCGGACTGCTCGGCGCCGGGCACCGGCACCATTCCTGACGGCGGCACAGGTGGCGGGGGCAGCGGCGGTGACGGCGGGATCGGCGGCGGGGGCGGCGACCCCGGCGCGGGCGACGTCTGCTCCTTCGGCTGGCTGGATTGGAACGGCGGGATCGCCAGCAACGGTGAGCTGGCGCAGGACATGAACGATACGCGCCGCAGCGGGGTCTGGCGGCTGGGCCAGGTGATCCCTGCCGGCCCGGCGCTCTCGCCCAGCCCGCTGGTCAACAGCGCGCTCTCCGCGCGCACCGGGGAGCAGGTCAAGATTCCGCTCACCAAGTTCAACGGCAGCGGCTATGCCGTCTGCGGCTTTGCCCAGGTCAAACTGCTGGGCCACAACCTGCAAGAAGGCAACTACTGGGTGGACTTGCAGTTTATGCAGAATCTGCTGCGCGGGGTCGAAACCGATCCCAATAGCCCGGACTTCGGCGTGCGCGACGTGCGCTTTGTGCGCTAGGCGCGCCCGCGGGGCACGTCCCCGCAAGCACGCAGACAGTCGAGCAGGAATCGGCGGGGGCGGTGTGACAACCGCCCCTGTTGTGTAGGTTGTACAGTGGGGCCATGGATAGAGCGCCGGGACAGGGTCGCACCCGATCTACCTACAACATTTGACCGATGGAATGGGCGCCCGGTTGCGCGTTTGCGCGACCGGGGGTTTGGCCGAATGTCCGATGTCACCGCGGCGCGGCGGTGATACCCTGGCAATACAGAGAGACAAAGGCATCCGGCTGCGCGACCGGACAAGATAGACCGTTTGGGCGAGTGAATTTCGACCAGTGAGCGTCAGGTAGGTAGAGCCGCCACCACGACGGCACCGGCTCACGAACCAGGCAGGAGGCAGAGAAAACCATGCGCAATAGTGGATTACTTTGGTGGGTGAGCGCGTTCGTGCTGGCGGCGCTAGCCGGCGTGTTGACCTATGGGCTGCTCGTGAGTTCGCTCCCGGTCAGCGCCACTGGCATCACGCGCAACGAGAATACCGTGGGCATCGTGGTGGCGGCTTCCGACATCCCCTTCCGCCGTTCCATCCAGGAGGAGGATGTGACAATTCGCCAATTCCCGGTGGATGCGGTGCCCGTGGGCGCGGCAACGACGCTGGACCAAGTGGTGGGCAAAATGTCCACCATTGATCTCTATGCTAATGAGCCGGTGCTGACCCAACAGTTGGTCACGCCCGACGTGGTGACCGCCCAGGTGGCGCTCTCGGTACCGGAAGGGCGCATTGTGCTCTCGGTGCCCACGCCCTCCAAACTGATCGCCAATCGCCTGATCCGCCCCGGTGACTTTATTGACCTGTTGGCGACCTTCGAGGTGGATGTGCAGAAGGGCACTTCAACCAAGTCCATGCCGGTGACGCTTTCGTTGCTGCAAGGTCTGGAGATTCACGCCATCATTCTGCCGGGCACCTCGGTGGAGGAAGGGCCGCAAGGCGTGGTAACCCAGAGCGAGGGGGGAATCTTCCGCACATCGGACGAGCGCGGTCAGTCCATTCTCTTGGCGTTAGAGCCGCAAGATGCCTTGACGGTGCTCCACATCCTGGATGTGGGCGGCGCGCTGGACTTGGCGCTGCGCCCACGCGGGGACGCCACCATCAGCGAGACCACGGTCGTGGACCAGTTCTATCTGGCTGACCGCTATCGCATTGACCTAAACCGGAACTAAGCGCCGCCGGAGCATTGCAGACAAGCGCTTCGCAGGAGAGGAACGGCCCTATGGATCAACTACTTCACATTGCCCTGGTCACCCAGGACCACTTCCGTGCCGAGGCGATTGCCGCCATCACCAGCAGCGTGGGGTGGCGGCTGGAAGCGAACGTCGGCCAAAACCAGCCGCTGGCTTGGCTGCGCCGCACCCAAGCCGAGGTCATCTTGGTGGACTTGGACATCCCCAACGCGATTGCGCTCCTGCGTGAAGTGGCAGGGATTTTGCCCCATGCGATCCTCCTGGCGTTGGTCACGCCGCAACACTTGGTGGAGTTGCAAGAGGCCTTGCTGGCAGGCGCAGCCGGCTTTGTGGCGTTCCCGGTGGACGCGCCCCAGTTTACCGCTACCGTGCTGCGCACGGTGCAAGCCGCGCCGGTGCGCGAGAAGAAGGCCAAACGGGGCCGCTTGGTGGCGGTGGTCGGGCTGAAAGGAGGCGTCGGGCGCACCACGGTCGCGGTCAACATGACGGTGGCGCTGCGCCAACGGGTGGACAAAGAGGTGGTGTTGGTGGAGGCCCACCACAGCCTGAGCGACCTGTCGCTGATGCTCAACCTCTTGCCGCGCCATACCATCGCCAATCTAGCCCAGGAGCACAACATTGATCTGGACGTGATCCAGGGCCTGCTCCAGTCTCACGCTTCGCGCATCAAGGTGTTGGCCGCGCCACAGGACATCACAGATTTGGTGGAACTGCCGGTGGAGAGTTGGCGGCAGATTCTCACGCTGCTCTTGGAAAGCACGGCCTATGTGGTGGTAGACACCGGGCCGGTGGGCGATGCGGTGCTGTCCGAGGTGCTGACCATGGCGGACGACATTGTGGTGGTGACGGGGCCGGACCTAGCCGGGCTGCGCAGCGCGGTGGTCCTGCTCAAGGCGCTGGATGCCGAAGAAGAGATTCACGCCCGCACCCACATGGTGCTGAATCGGGCCGGGGTGCGCGGGGGTGTAGACGAATCCGCGTGCACTAAGCAATTGGGCGAACCCATTGTAGCGGCGCTGCCCGACGACTCGGCGTTGGCGACCTTTGCCCTCAACCGCGGCGTGCCGTTTGTGCTCAGCCACCCGCGCGCCATCTCGAGCCGCAAGGTGCAGGAGTTAGCCGAAAAGGTCTTCGAACTGCGCGCCGGGGATGTGACGCGGCGCAACGAGCTGCGCCTTCCCTTTGGCAAGAACAAGGCCCGCACAGTCCAGCAAGCTGTAGCCGCCTGAGGCGTTCCCCAATGGAATGCATATGGG
>CAKZVN010000146.1 GCA_937922105.1 uncultured Litorilinea sp. | reverse complement strand
TGCCGGGGACGCCGGGTGAGGCATTGGTCAGGGTTGCGGTCATGTCGCCGGTGCGCGCCACGCGGGTGTCGGCGGCGGCTTTGGGTAATACTTGCCAGATCACATGGATGGGCGGGCTGCTTTGCGGGGTGATACGGATATGTCCGTCTACCTCTTGTCTGGCGAGCAAGTTACCGTCAGCGCCGGAGTCGCCGCGATCGATCTCCCACGGGTGCAGAGGATCGAGGGGTGGTTGTCGGAGTGAGTTGCCCGCCGGATAGATCTCCATGCGGACTGGAACCTGGACAACGCTGTCCGGCGGCACGGTGACGGTGGTGATCACCGGTGCGACGACGACCCCGGTGGCGGCGTCATCGGCAAATCGGTGGAAGGATTCCAGCGTGACCTGTTGGG
The DNA here is from genome assembly GCA_937922105.1 of uncultured Litorilinea sp. Taxonomy (GTDB): domain Bacteria; phylum Chloroflexota; class Anaerolineae; order Caldilineales; family Caldilineaceae; genus QEUY01. The sequence continues at coordinate 11,383 of CAKZVN010000146.1, read as the reverse complement.
GCGAGGTCTCCAGGTTATAAAGGGTGAGCGTGCGCGTGAAGATCGTGTCGGTGGCGACAGCGACATAGCCGAAGGAGAGGCTGCCGCTCCATGTGGTGGGCACGCCGGCTTCCGTGCTGTCCCAGGCGATGAGGGTGGCGGAATAGGCCGCGGACGCATTGACTTGGCCCGCGCCGGCGCGAGTGACCGCGGCGAGTGTATCGCCGGGGGTGCTTTGATAAATCTCCAGGACGGCGTTGTTCATGAGCAGCGCCTTGATCTGGGCCGGGGACAGGTGGTTGCCGTACTTTTCCTTGAGCAGCGCCGCGGTGCCTGCCACCATGGGCGCGGCGCCGGATGTGCCGCCGAAAGCCGTGGTCTGGGAGCCGGTGCCGACCTGCGCCGAGACCGACGCGCCCGGCGCGGCAATGTCCGGTTTGATGCGCCCGTCGTGGTTGCGCGGGCCGCGCGCAGACGTGGTGACCATGGTGTAAGCCATGCTGAAGAATTCTGCCGGGTCCGCGCTCACGGTGGTTTCCCCTGGCAGTAGGCTCTTGAGCAATGTGGCAGACGCCTGGTCAATCATGAAGACGGGGGCGGTGATGGGCCGATCGCCGCCATCACTGCCGATAAAGGGTGTGCCAGGAGCCACCAGACCGATGAGCACCAACGCCGCGCCGGCTTGTGAGGCGCGGCGGGCTTTGGCGGTGAATGTACACTCGCCTCGGTCAATCAAGACGACCTTGCCGCTCAGGTCCGCCGTAAAGGGCGCGCAGCCCAGGCGGTTGGTGCCGTCGCCATTGCCGTAGATCAGCGGGCCGCTGACCACGCCACTGAGGGACGGCGACCAGGGTTGCGGCACTGCATCGCCGGTACGACCGGAGCCGGCGGAGGAAGTGTATTGGAGCGGAATGTGCCGGTTGGATGGGACTTCGGTCTGAGCGACGCTGATGACACCCGCGCCGATGGACGGGCTGCCGACGATGTACGGTTTGTCGCCGGAATTGCCCGCGGAGGCAACCACGATCACCCCGGCGGCGACGGCTTGTTCGGCAAAGTGGGTCAGGTCGTCTTCCGGCTGTCCGTAAAAGGAACCCAGCGACAGGTTGATGATGTCTACGCCGTCTTCCATCGCCTTGTCCATGGCGCTGAGCAAGGCTAACCCTTCACAGGCAGAGGAGTAGGCCGCGCAGGCTTTGTAGGCGTAAAGTAGGGCGCCCGGCGCGACGCCAGGACCATGCGCGGGATAGGGATTGCCGTCCGCCACACCGGCGGGATAACCTAGCCCGGCGATGATGTCGGCGACATGGGTGCCGTGCCCGTTGCGGTCAATGGGATTAGGGTCCTGGATGATGATGCGCTGTGCGGGCGTCCAGGCTTCGCCGAGGAAGTCGTAGCCGCCCTTGACTTTGGGCGCGGCAGGGCCGAAGAGCGCGGGGGCCGCGGGCTTGGCGTAGGCGCAATCCAGGTCGTTGTTGACGGTCTGGTTACAGGCGGGATCACTGCCGTAATAGGCAGCTTCATAAGCGGCGACGGTGCCGGGACCGCCGAAGGCTCGGTGGGTATAGTCAATGCCGCTATCAATCACCGCAATTTTGATCCCGTTGCCGGTGACGTTGAGGTCATGCAACGCTTGCGCGCCGATGAAGGGGACTGTCTCGCTCAAGTGCAGGTCGTAGATACCGACCCGGCTGATGCGCTCCACGCCGGGGAGGGTTGCGATCCGGGCTGCAGCCTGGGGCGGTAGGATGACTGCCAGCCCGCTGCTGAGGGTGGTGAAGCGATAGACGACCTGCCCGCCCTGTGCGGTGACCGCGTCGGCGATGCGTTGCTGGGCCGCAGCCATCTCAACTTGATGTGCGTCCAACGCCGCGGCTGTGACCCCCTGGCTGCGCAGCTGCGCCGGGGCCGGAAGATCGAGATAGATCACCCCGTAGAGCGGTTGATCGTCAGCGCTCTCGAAGCCGGCGGCAAAGGCGCGGTCTGCGCGTGTTGCGGCGCCTGTTATGTTTGCCGATGGGGGAGCGTCGTCGTTATCGGGGAGGGGCTGGGGCAGGGCAGGGATGCGTTGGGGGGCGCGCGGTTGCGCGTGTGCCGGTGCTAAACTTCCCAGGACGAACAAGAACGCGACCAGAATCGTTGCAAGGATGCGGCGGATGGACATAGACCCCCCGGATGGAGCCGGAACGTCATGCATGGTTGGGAACCATGCTGCCCGGAAGCGAAAGGCTGTTTTCTGCGGATCGGTGCACACAGCGGGGCGGGACGGTGATCGGGAAGTGGTGTGCCCATGGACGTGCTGGGTGAGAGCCTGAACCACCGCTCATATGATAGCACCGGATGCCCGCCGCGTCAACGTCGGTGCCCAGGATTTGGTCGTTACCGGGGGTGGGTTGGCAACGCGCGCCAAGCATCCGTTTTGTTGACAATCCGCCGCTCGCTCCACTATACTCGGCAACCAGAACCGTTGTGTATACGTGTGGATGTGTGGGTGTGGATATGCTGCTTTCGCAAAAGATGGGGCTGTGTTGTTGTAGCTGTCGGTTGCGGAGGTGACGGCCTCCGTCGTCAGCGTTTGCCCTGTACACGCCTGCACGACGATTGAGCCGCCGGCCTCCGCTTGCGTGACGCAACGGTCCGGCGGATGAGCAAGCGCCTCACAGCGCCTGGGAGATTCCGCCCAGGCGCTGTTTTATTGGGAATATGGAGTGGCGGCGATGCATCTCTCTCCGCTCCACAATTCGGATGGGGGAATCGCAGATGGGGTATGTGGACTTGGGACGCGCCCAGACGCTGATGGCCCAGGCCGGTTTGGCCGGTTTGTTGGTTTTTTCGCCTGAAAACTTCGAGTACTTCTCCGGTGTGTCGGGTTTTCCGGTCACCATGTGGCGCCGGGCCGGGCCGGCTTCGGCGCTGGTCTCGTTGCAAGGTCGCACGGCTTTCATCGCCCCGGAGACCGCGCAACCGGCGGTGCGCCGCGCCAACCCCACCGCGACCGTTTTCGCCTATCCCCTTTGGATCGAATATGTGGACGTGGCAGAGATGGCGGACGAACTGGGGATCGAGGCACGCATTGCGCTGGCGACCCAGGGGCGCGTCCATACGCGACCGGAGACCTATGACCGCAATCAAGTGGACGGGTTGTTGGTCGAGGCGTTGCACCAGTTCGGCTTGACCGCACGGCGCGTGGGCGTGGACTTGGAGTTTGCGCCTGCCGCGGATGTACAGCGACTGCGCGAGTTGGTGCCCACAGCAGAGTTTGTCAACGCGTCCCCGCTGATCCGGGAGTTGCGCCTGATCAAGAGCGCGGCGGAGATCGAGATTTTACGCCGCTGTGTGCGCCTGACGGAGCAAGGCATTGTGGCTGCGCTGGAGGGGCTGGACGAAACCACGGCGGTCCAAGATATCCGTGGGCGCTATGGCGAGGCGTGCAGCGCGGCGGCACGGCGCAGCGGTGAGCGCGGCTTCCAACTGGCGCTGACCACGGTGCATCTCGGCCCGCTCTTGTGGGCGCGCAGCGACCCGGCGCGCCGTGCACGGCGTGGCGATATTGTCCAGTTCGACAGCATGGTGCAGGTGCACGGCTATAAGAGCGATATGGGGCGCACGTTTACCTTTGGCCCGGCGAATGATGCCCAACGCCGGATTCAGGACGCGCTCTTGGCGGGCTTTGCCGCCGGGCTGGAGAAGCTGCGTCCCGGTGAGCGCTTTTGCGATGTCTTCATGGCTGTGCAGGACGCCGTGCGCCGGGCCGGTTTTCCGTCCTATGCACGCGGCCATGTCGGGCATAGCATCGGCAGCGATGTGGACGGCGAGGAATGGCCCTGGCTTTCCGCCACAGAGCAGCGGGTTTTGGAACCCGGTATGGTGCTGGCTTTTGAGGTTCCCTACTATGTCAACGGCGTCGGCGGTTTCCAGAATGAGAACGATCTGGTGATCACCGCCGGCGGCTATGAATCGTTCAATACCCTGCCGCTGGAGTTGACCGCGGTGGGGGCGGTCGCGCACGGCGTGTGACGCTTCTCTGCCGGTCTGTTGTTCAACCGCATGGTCCTGTTCAACCGCATGGTCCTGTTCAACCGCATGGTCAGTCCTATCTTTGTAGGCCGAGTACCGGATCAACCGTAAGAGTTTAAGGAGAAACCACCGTGTCCACACAGCAGCACAATCAACCGCAAGCGGGCCGCCTTTCGCGGCGCGCGTTCCTTCGTTTGGGCGGCGTTGCCGCCGGGTCGTTGAGCTTAGCCGCGCTGGTTGCCGCGTGCGCGCCGGCTGCGCCCGCCGCGCCGAGCGCCGGAGGCCAACCGGCTCCGGCTGCGCCCAGCAGCGGGCCGCGCATCGGCGGCGAACTGGTCATCGGCTCCATCCAGGAGCCGGATAGTCTGAACCCCTGGCTGACGGGGTTGACCGTGGGCCTGGAAGTCGAAGCCATGATCTACGACTCGCTGACGCGCGTCGACCCTGCGGGCACGCATGTTCCCGTCCTGGCTGCGGAAGTGCCCTCGTTGGAGAACGGCGGCATCAGCGAGGATTTGTTGACCTATGTCTACAAGCTGCGCGACGACGTGACCTGGCACGACGGCACGCCCTTCACTGCCGCGGATGTGGTCTTTACTTTTGAGGCGATTGCGGACCCGGCGGTCAACGCCCGCTCGCGCACCGGCTTCGAGCTGGTGGAGTCGGTGGAAGCGACGGACGACCATACGGTGGTCTTCCGTCTGAAGACGCCCAGCGCGGTCTTCCTGGAGACCTTCGGCTACCGCGGCATCCTGCCCAAGCATATCTTCGAGAACGAGGACATGAACACCTCGGCCTTCAACCGTGCGCCGACAGTGGGGACCGGGCCGTACAAGTTCGTGGAGTGGGTGTCGGGCGACCGCATCGTGGTGGAGCGCAACCCCAACTATTACCGCGAGGGCGGCTATATTGACCGCATCGTCTATCGCATCGTGCCCAGCTCCGATTCGTTGCTGACCATGCTGGAGACGGGCGAGATTGACATGCGCTTCGGCATCATCGCCGAGCAGGTGCCCATCGTGCAGGCGCTGGCGGACTATACGGTACATGCCACGCCGGCCCACGCCTATTTCCATTTCACCATCAACAACGCGGACCCCATCTTGGGCGACAAGCGTGTGCGCCAGGCGTTGACCCATGGTCTCAACAAGCGACTGATCACCGACACGGTGCTCAAGGGCTTGGTGCAACCCCACGGCTCGCCGGTGGCGCAGCCCAGCTGGGTCTATGTGGACCACAACGCCCGTTTCCCCTATGACCCCGACGCGGCTGTTGCGCTGTTGGAGGAGGCGGGCTGGACGCCGGGCAGCGACGGGATTCGCGTCAAGAACGGTGAGCGCTTGAGCCTGACGCTGCTCAACATTGCCGGTGACAGCGAACGCTTGCAGATCGTGCAACTCGCCCAGGCCATGTGGAAGGACATCGGCGTGGAGGTGAATATCAACCAAGTAGATGCGCCGACCTTTGTGGCTGCGATGGTGGAGCAGAATTACCAGTTCGCCTATGGCTTCTGGGGCTTCTCGGTGGACCCCAGCGGCTACAACGAGCGCTGGCTCAGCACAAGCGCAGGTCACTGGTTGAACTATAATAACCCCTATGTGGATCAATTGTTGTTGGATGCGTTGCGCATCATTGACCGTGAGGAGCGCAAGGCCAAGTATGTGGAGTTCCAGGAGATCGTGGTGGAGGACGCGACCAACATCTGGGTCTACAATCGCATCTTCTTCGATGCCGTGAAGAAGCGCGTGCATGGCTTTGTGCCCAACGCAGGGACGGGGACCAACATGTGGAACGTGCACGAATGGTGGCTTGAGAGCTAAGCGTGGGCCGCTATATCTTGCGCCGCCTGCTGGGCGCGATCCCGCTGCTGCTGGGGATCTCGATTTTGCTCTTTGCGCTGATCCACCTGCCCCCGGGTGGACCGGCGGATATCTATGCCGGGTCGCCCACTGCCAGCGCCGCCGACCTGGCGCGCATCAACGAGAATCTAGGGCTGAACGATCCGCTGCCTGTGCAATATCTGAAGTGGCTGCGCGGGATATTGACAGGGGATTGGGGCGTCTCGTATCGCGACGGGCGTCCCGTCACCACGGCGATCCTGGAGCGGCTGCCCGCGACCTTGCAACTGATGGTCACGTCACTGGTAATTGCGCTGGTGTTGGCAGTGCCCATCGGTATCTACACAGCGACGCGCGCCACGCGCTTCCCACGCTATGTGATCAATGTGTTGACCATGTTGGGCATCTCGGTGCCGACCTTTTGGACCGGGCTGATGGTCATCATGTTTTTCGCAGGACGGCTAGGTTGGATTCCCAGCGGGGGGCGTGGGCGCCCCGGCGACTTGCTGGACCAGGCGCATCATCTCTTGGCGCCGGCGCTGGTCTTGGCGCTGGTGAGCATGGCGGGCTTTGCGCGCTATATCCACTCCAGTATGCTGGAGGTGATGAACGAGGACTATATCCGCACGGCGCGGGCGAAAGGGTTGCCGTTCCGGGTCGTGGTCTGGCGTCACGCCTTTCGCAATGCCAGCATCCCGGTGATCACGCTGTTGGGGCTGGAGATTCCGCGGCTCTTTTCGGGCGCGCTGGTCACGGAGGTGGTCTTTTCATGGCCCGGCATCGGACGGCTGATCACCGAGTCTATCTTGGGGCGCAACTATCCGGTGTTGATGGGCGCGTTTATGCTCTCGGCCTTTCTGGCAGTGATCGGCAACCTGATCGCCGACATCTGCTACGGCCTGGTCAATCCACAGATACGCTATGACGACTGAGCCGAGCCTGGCGCGCGCCTCTGTGGCGCCTCCTGTCCTCTCAGAACCGCCGCCTGCGGCAGCGGGTGTCGCGAGCATTCGTCCGGTGGGGCGCAACCAAGTGTGGCGACGCTTCCGGCGCAACCCGTTGGCGCTCTTTGGGCTGGCGGTGTTGACGTTCTTGGGCCTGGGCGCGATCTTTGCGCCGGTGTTGGCCCCCTATGACCCCAACGCGGTCAATCCCTATCAGGCGTTGCAACCGCCGAATGCCGAGCATTGGTTGGGGACCGACGACCTGGGCCGCGACGTGTTGAGCCGCCTGCTCTTTGCCGGGCGCGTTTCGCTCTTGGTGGGAGTGGGATCCGCGGCGATTGCGGTGGTGATCGGGACGTTGTTGGGCGCGGTGGCGGGCTATTACGGGCGGTGGGTGGATGCCGTCATTGCGCGCTTGATTGACATGATGCTGTCGTTGCCGGTGGTTCCTCTGGCGCTGGTGATCAGCGCGTTCACCCAGATCACGCCGTGGCGCTTGACGCTGATCTTGGCAGCAGTGTCGTGGATGGGGGTGGCGCGGTTGGTGCGCGGCGAGTTCTTGGAGTTGCGCGTGGCGCAATTCACCGAGGCGGCGCGCAGCATCGGCACGCCCAATCTGCGCATCATCTTTGTGCATCTGTTGCCCAATGCCGTGTCGCCCATCGTGGTGGCGGCGACGCTGTTGGTCGCCTATGCCATCTTGATCGAGTCGTCGCTTTCGTTTTTGGGCTTTGGTCTGCAACCGCCTACAGCCAGCTGGGGCAACATGCTTTTCAACGCGCAGCGCTATCTTCGCAACGCAGCCTGGCTGGCGGTCTTTTCCGGCGTGGTCATTACCGTTACCGTGGCGGGGATCAACTTCATCGGCGACGGGTTGCGCGAGGCGATTGACCCGCGCCTCAAAGATCGCTGACGCTCAATAACCGCAGGCAAGGAGAACCGCCGGGGACTCCCCGGCGGTTTTTTGTGCCGATATGACCCGTTCGCGGCAGCGGCTAGACGGGTGTTTGGCCTGTGCGGTTGGCCTTGGCGCGCGGGGTGAGATCGAACCACGTTTCGTGACCGGCGAAGAAGCGCTCCAGTTCATCCACCATGAGTTTGAAGAAGTGGGGGCTGGGGTCCCCGGTATAGGCGCCGATATGGGGGCTGAGGAAAACGTTGGGCAGGTGAATGATGGGGCTGTCGGGGGGAATGGGTTCGGGGTCGAAGACATCCATCCCGGCGATGATGTCCCCGCGCTCCAGGCGCGCGATGAGCGCTTGGGAGTTGACTACGGCCCCGCGCGAGACGTTGACAAAAACCGTCCCAGGGCGCAGCAAGTCCAGTTCCCGCGCGCCCAGCATTCCGCGCGTGGCGGGCGTGAGCGGGACCAGGCAGACGACGACATCGCACAAACTCAAGACGTTGTCGAGGGTGGTCTGGATAAAACCGAGGGCCTCCGCCATTTCGCGCGGCAAATAGGGGTCGTGGACCCAAATCTCGGTCTCAAAGGGGCGCAGGAGTTTGATCAGGCGACGGCCCATATGCCCACAGCCGATCAGCCCGACGCGCTTGCCTGTGAGACGACCGCCTATCTTGGCGCGGGCTGCAGGGTCGCGCGCGGTGTCGCCTGCGATGATGCGGCGAAAATGTTCGCCGGCGTTGCGCAAGGAGAGGAGGATCAGCCCTAGCGCCCACTCGGCGACCGGGTAGGAGGAGCCGTTGGTCACATCCACGGTGCGGATGCCGCGCGCCCAGAGCGCGTCCAAGTCTAGGCGACTGGCGAAACGGTCGCCTTCCAGTTCTCCGACCAGACGCAGCCGGTCGGCGTGCGCCAGGACATTGGCGGTGACGGTGGGTGCGCCATGACAGACGATGAGCGCGTCGAAGCCGGGGAGACGCGCGGCCAAATCAGCGGCGGTTTGAGGGTCGGGGTTGGCGTCATAGATGCCGCCGCCGTGGCAGGGGAACCAGTCCCAGTCGGCAAGACGGGCGAGCCGATCCAACTCGGCGGGGGGCACATAGCTCTCGCGGACGTGCGCATTAAAGGCCATCAGTACGCGCGGGCGTGGAGCAGCCATCGCGGCAAGGTCCTTTCATGGTGGTCGTAGTCGGTGTTGTATCGGTGGGGTCACGCCAACAGCCAGGGTGCGGGGGTTTCGATGGACTCGCGCAGGGTGTGGAGGAAGCGCGCGGCGGGGCCGCCGTCCAGGGCGCGGTGATCGAAGGTCAGGCTGAGTGCCATGAGTTGGCGCGGCACGACGTGTCCGTCTACGACTGCGGGTTTGGCCTGGATGCGCCCAATGCCCAAGATGGCGACCTGCGGCAGGACGATGATGGGCGTGAAGGTGTCAATGCCATACACGCCCAGATTGGTGACGGTGAAGGTGCCGCCTTCCAGGTCGGCGGGAGTGAGTTTGCGGCTGCGCGCGCGGGCAATGAGATCGCGCGTGGTCGCCGCGATCGCGGCGACGCTCAAGTGTCCGGCATCGCGTACTACCGGGGGTAGTACGCCTTCGTCGGTATCAACCGCCAGCCCAATGTGGATGGCGTCGTGCAGGATCAACTCGTCGCCGCTCCAAGTGGCGTTGAGGGTGGGGTGCTCACGCAGGGCGACGGCAACCAGTTTGAGCAGGAGATCAGTGTAGGTGGGGACGGCGACCCCACGCGGGGCATAGGCGGTTTTGATCTGCTCGCGCAGCGCGACCAGGTCGGTGGCGTCGGCTTCGGTGGTCAGCGTGACCGCGGCGACGGTGTGCGCGCTGTCGGACATGCGCTGGGCGATGAGACGGCGCACGCGCCCTGCCGGCACGGTCTGTGCGCCGATGGGGGGCTGGGCCGCGGGTGTCGGCGCCACCGGTTCGGCGCTGCGCGCGGCGATGGCGGCTTCCACATCTTCACGTTGTAGCCGTGCGCCGGGCGCAGCCGCTGCGATTTCGGCAAGGTCAATGCCGGCTTCTGCTGCCAAGCGCCGCGCGACCGGGGTGGCGCGCACAGCGGGCGTGGTCACCGGCAAGGGTGCGGTTGCCGCAACGGCGGCTTGGGCTGCAGCGCGCACATCCCGTTCCACAATGCGCCCGCTCCGCCCGCTGCCGGTGAGGGTCTGCCAGGCGACGCCCAACTCCTTGGCGACGCGGCGGGCGCGCGGACTGATGGCGGGTTCTGCGGCTGGGCTGCGCGCGGGCGCGCCGGTGGAAGGGGAGGACGTGGTTTGGGGCGCCGCGGCTTGGGCCTGGGCAGGCGCGGTGGGTGTACGATCCGGCGCGACTTCGCCCGGCGCCAACAGGTAGCCCAGCAAGGTGCCGACCGGGATGACATCGCCTGTGCGGGGGCCGTTGGGCGCAATGTGGAGGATGCCGGCGTCGAGCGCCTCTACTTCTTGGGTCGCCTTATCCGTCTCGATGGTGTAGAGCAAGTCACCCACGGCGACGGTCTCGCCGTCGTGCTTCAGCCATTCGCCGAAGATGCCTTCCTCCATGGTCCAGCCGAGGCGGGGCAGGATGATCTCGATTGCCATCAGGTCTGCCTCCTCTATTCCGTCATCAGGTCGCGCACAGCTTGGGCGATGGTGTCAGGGTTGGGGACGACCGCGCCCTCCAGGGGCGGGCTATAGGGGGTGGGCGTATGCGCGCCGTTGAGACGGCGGATGGGCGCATCCAGGTCGTCGAAGCCGCGGTCTACCACTTGTGCCGCGATCTCCGCGCCTACGCCGCACGGCTGGAAGGTTTCGTCCACCACCAACAAGCGCCCGGTCTTGTGGACGGAGGCAAGGATGGCGTCTATGTCCAGGGGCGCAATGGTGCGCGGGTCGAGTACCTCGGCGTCAATGCCCTCTTGGGCCAGGCGGCTGGACGCCTCTAGCGTCTTGGGGACCATGGAGCCGATGGCGACCACGGTGCAATCCTTGCCGGGGCGCGCGAGGCGCGCTTGGCCGAAGGGGATCGCGTACTCCTCCGGCGGAACCGGGCCTTTGACGAAAATGAGCGATTTGTGCTCCAGGAAGAGCACCGGGTCGTCGCTGAGGAGCGCAGTAGTGAACAGTCCCTTCGCATCGTAGGCATTGGAGGGCACGACGACGCGAAAGCCGGGGATGTGGGCGAAGATGGGGTAGTAGCTGCCGGAGTGGTGGGTGGCGGCGGAATGACCGATGCCGATGCAACCGCGCAGCACCATGGGCATCTTGATGCGCCCGCTGCTCATGTATTGAATCTTGGCGACCTGGTTGATCAACTCGCCCATGGCGTCGAGGATGAAGTCCAGGAACATGAAGTCCACCACGGGCCGCGTACCGGTCATGGCGGCGCCGGTGCACATCCCCACGAAGCCGCGTTCGGCGATGGGCGTGTCACGCAGCCGTTCCGGGCCGAAGCGTTCATAGAGACCCACGGTGGTAGCGAAGTTGCCGCCGCGCGCGCCGATGCCCTCGCCCACGACAAAGATGGTGGGGTCCCGTTCCATGGCCGCGGCCAAGACCTCGCGGGTGGCTTCCATGAAGGTAATCTCACGCATGGCGGGTCTCCTGCAACAGTTCACGTAACCGTTCGTTGATGGTCTCGCTGAAGATATGGTCACAAGCACTTGCCGGGTCGGGCCAAGGGCTATTCTTGGCGAACTCCGCGGCGTCCA
>CAKZVN010000145.1 GCA_937922105.1 uncultured Litorilinea sp. | reverse complement strand
CCTATGACTTCGACGCCATCAACGAACTGGTGGAGGGCGTCGGCGCAACGCTCGGCTTCAGCGCCGACGATCACATCACCAACGTCGGCCTCACCGCGCTGAGCGAGGACTTCCCGACCCTGCTCGGCCTCTTAGCCGACGTGGTCCAGCATCCCACCTTCCCTGCCGCGCATGTGGAGCGGGTACGCAAACAGCGGCTCGTCCGCATCCAAGAGCGTGACGAGGACACCCAAGAAGTCGCGCAGATGGCCTTTGCCGCGGCCCTCTTCGGCGACCATCCCTATGGCAAGCCGGTCATCGGCGACGCCGCCACCGTCGCCACCATCCACCGCGACGACCTGCTCGCCTTCCACGCCGCACGCTATACGCCCCAGGGGGCTATCCTCATTGTGGTGGGCGACATCAGTGCCGCCCACGCCCTGGAGTTGATCCACCGTCACCTGGGCGATTGGCGCGGCCCCGCGCCCGTACTGGACGTGCCGCCGCTCAGCCCGCCGCCCCCGGCAACTGTCGTCCGGCGCACGCTCGCCGACAAAGTCCAGACCGACCTCGTCGTGGGCAGCCGTGTCACCCCGCGCCGCCACCCGGACTTCTTCCCCCTGCGCGTTGCCAACACCATCCTGGGCCGCTTCGGCATGATGGGCCGCCTGGGTGCGGTCGTGCGCGAGGAGTTGGGCTTGGCCTACTACGCCACCAGTTCCCACGAAGCCGGGCCGGTTGCCGGCTCCTGGTATGCGTTGGCGGGCGTTAACCCCGCGCATGTGGACGACGCGTTGGACGCCATCTGCGCCGAGTTCGCCCGCTTGGCGGACGAGCCGGTGGCGGATGAAGAACTGGACGACACACAGGCCTATCTCACCGGCATCTTGCCCCTACAGTTGGAAACCAACGATGGCGTCGCCTCCACGCTACTCAACATGGAATGGCACGGCTTGGGCCTGGACTATCTCTACCACTACAACGACCTGGTGCGCGGTGTCACCGCCGCCGACGTACAGCGCGTCGCCGCCACCTATCTCGACCCGGCCCACCGGATCACCGTCATCGCCGGACCGACCTAGCCATGCTTTACAGCGGAGTAGACCTCATCGAGATCGCGCGCGTGGCTGCGGCGGTGGAGCGCCATGCCGACCGCCTGTTGGCGCGCGTCTTCACCGCGTGCGAGTTGGAACAATGTCGCGGGCGCGCCGAATCACTGGCCGCGCGCTTCGCGGCCAAAGAAGCCGCAGCCAAAGCGTTGGGCACCGGCATCTGGCGCGACGGCATCTGCTGGACCGACATCGAAACCATCCGCAGTACAAGCGGCGCGCCCACCCTGGTCCTCCACGGTGCAGCCGCGGCGCGCGCCGCGCGGCTGGGCTGGCAGACCTGGTCCGTCAGCCTCTCCCACGACCGCAGCCACGCGGTCGCCTTTGTCGTCGCACTGGGTTAGCCCCGGTCTACATCATCGGAGTCACCACGTCATGCCCGGCACAGCGCAGCACGCCCACGCCGAAGATCTCTCCCCCGTCAGCCCCATCCATACCGCACACCTCTTCGCCGATCTGCACACCGACTTGGTCGGGCTGTTGCGCAGTTTGTCTCCCGATGACTGGCGCGCGCCAACCGTGTGCAGCGGATGGACGGTACATGACGTAGCCGCGCATCTGTTGGGCGGCGACCTCTCCAAAGTCTCCGGCCTGCGCGACAGACACTCCTCTCCACCACCGCCCTACCCATTGGACGACCCCGACGCCTTGCTGCGCTTTGTCAACCAGAACAACGCAACGTTCGTCCACGCCATGCGTCGCGCCAGCCCGCGCATTCTCACCGCCTGGATCGACGAAATCGGGCGCGAGATTCCCGCGCTCTTTGCCGCGCTGGACCCTGATGCCCCCAGTCATGTGGCGGTAAGTTGGGCCGGCGATACCGTCTCACCCAACTGGTTCGACACAGCCCGAGAGTTCACAGAGCGTTGGCATCACCAACAGCACATTCGCGACGCCGTCGGTCGCCCAGACCTCAATCCTCGTTACCTAGCGCCGGCCCTCGACACCTTCCTGCGCGCCTTGCCCCATTGCTATCGCGCGGTAACGAGCGACGCAGGCGCGACGCTCGCCATTACCCTCACCGGTCCAGGCGGCGGTGATTGGGTGCTGCGCTATGTGGACGCCACATGGCGACTCTATCGCGGGTTCACCACAACCCCCACCGCCACAGTCTCCACCGATTCCGATACCGCGTGGCGGCTTTTCACCAAAGGACTCCCACTCGAATCCGCGCGCGCCCGTGTGCGCATGGCAGGGAATGCCACCTTAAGCGAGCCGTTCCTACACGTCGTCTCCATCGTCGGCTAGCACCGCGCCACGCGCATAGCCGATGCCGCAGGCCCACCGTCCCCTCCCACAAATGCTCCTGTCAGTCCCGCGTCAGCCGGTCATGGTATAGTGGCGGCTGTCAGCGGTTGCAGCGGGCACGTTCCTCACGGCGAACGACCCCGCGCCGATGACACGTCCATTCGGCCCGGTTGATTGCCCACCCAGGGAGGAAAACACCCTATGCCCAGCGTCTCGTTGCGCGCAGAAGTACACCTCGGAGTCGCGCTGACGCTTCTGTTGCTCATCGGACTCGTCACCGCGACTCCAGTCGCCGCCGCGCCGACGCCTGCCGGTGCTGCCACCACCGCCGAAGGAGTGTACTTCATCGCCAACCCCGACGACCTCTTCGCCGTTCGCGTCGATAGAATAGGGCTAGACGGCACCAACCCCACCAACCTGCTGCCGGCGTTGCCCATGCACGAGTTGGTCTACCATGCGCCAAGCGCAAAGTTCTACGGCCCCGCGTACAGCACCTCCTCGTCCATGGGCGTCATCCAGCGCATGAACGCGGACGGCAGCGGCGTAGAGAGTGTCGCAAACGGACCCGCCAATGCCTTCGGTGTCCAGATCGACGCGGCAGCCGGTAGACTCTACTGGCTGAGTTGGGGACGGCTCTATAACCTAGGCGAGGAAATTCGCGCCGCCAACCTAGACGGCAGCGCGCAGACGGTCATCGTGCCCGCAAGCGCGGGATTCGAGATCACCGCCTTTGCCCTCGACCCGATCGGCGGCAAGCTCTACTTTGTGGACAGGACTAGCCGCACCATCCGCCGCGTCAATCTCAACGGCAGCGGTTTGGAAACCGTCGTCGGCAACGATGACGACATCAACCCCGAGGTCTCGTGTGTGACCGTGGACGGCGTCAACGGCAAGCTCTACTGGCTGCGCATCGCCGGCGGCGGCAGTGTTTTCGCCCGCGCCAATCTGGATGGGAGCAATGTGAAACCCCTCGTCAACTTCTCTGGCTCCCCACGCGTCAGCTGCCCGCTGCTGGATGTAGACGCGGGCAAGCTCTTCTGGGCGGACGGCAGTTCATTTGCCGTGGGAGCCATCCGCAGCGTCGACTTGGACGGCGCCAACCTCGCGTTCTTCGCCGCGCCCAAGATTCGCGAACCGTTTTGGCTGCGCTTCGGGCCGGGCAGCTCGCTGGTCTGGCACACGCTGGACAACGACGGCAACCATGTAATCCAACAGGCCGAACGCGATGGCAACAACCTGCTCACATGGCTCGATCAACGCGGGGACCTGGAAAACAGCACCGTCATCCCCGCGCTCAACGCCGTCTACTGGCTGGATCGTGGAAGCAGCACCGAGTTATCGCTCATGCGCCTGGACTTGGGCAGCGGCGCGGTCACGCCCCTGCGCCGCATGTTGATTGAGTTGCGGGGGATCGCCGTCGATCCGGCCCGCGACCACCTCTACCTGGCGAACAACAACACCATCCGCCGTGTCGATCTCGGCGAAGCACACCTCGCCGCGACCGCCGCCATCACCTTCACCCATGTGTTGACCGCCCCCGGATCGGGCGCGGTAACATCCCTCAATGTGGATTCCGCCGGCGGCAAGCTCTATTGGGTCCACAGAGGTATCATCCAGCGCGCCAATCTGGACGGCTCGGCGCTTGAGCAAGTCCATGCGGCTACGGCGCAGACGGACGAAAGCGACATCACCAGCCTGACGCTGGACGTGGTCAACAATCGGCTATTTTGGACCTCCACGCGCACGAACTCATTCACCGCAAGCGACGTCTGGCGGGCCGCGCTGGACGGCAGCACCCCCACCCGCGTGGTCGAAGGGCAGTTGCCCCGTCTCGTCGCCGTCGGTCGCGGCAAGCTCTACTTTGTCAGCGCACTCGATTCAACCAAAATCATGCAAACCGACCCGGACGGCGGTAATGTAACGGAGGTGGTCAGGACCGACTTAAGCACTGTGACGCACTTGGGAGTTGATGGCGTCAATGGCAGGCTTTACTGGTCCCAAAGCACGCCGTTAACCGGTGGCGGAGCGTTGCGCCGCGTGAACCTGGACGGCAGTGATAACAGGAACCTCATCGTCGGGGAGATCGCCCCGCGCTGGTTCACGGTGGTGGTCGCCGGGTCTGGGAATGGCGGCGCACAGAACCGGCTCTATCTGCCCTTCACCCGCCGCTAATGCCGTCTATCGGGAGCGTTAGGACTGCGCCAGTGACGCCGCCAGCTTGGCGAGATCGTCGCGCGGCGCAATCCCCAACTCGTCGCGCAGGGTCTGGGCCAGTGTGCGATAGAGGCGCAGCGCGGCGGGGCGATTGCTCAGGCAAAGATGAGCCTGCATGGCAAGCAACACCGCGTCCTCTTGCCAGGCGTCGCGATCGAGGACTCGGCGGCAGCAGTCGAGGGTCCGCAAGGGCGCATCCGCAGCCAGATAGCGCGCGCCCAGGCTCAAGAGCGCGCGTACCAGCAACTGGGCCAGCCGTTCTCGCCACGGCGCGGCCCAGTCGGCGTACACGTCCTGGGGAAACAGATCGTCAACGTACAGGGCCAGGGCCGCCTCCAACGGCGCAATCTCCTGCCTGGCGAGGGCGTCCATGACCGCTGTCTCGAATTGCTCAAAATCCACGGTGGAGCCGGGCGGCAGATGCAACACGACTCGCTCGCCCGCATAGCGCAGATAGCGGGAGGGAAAGCGGTCGGGCAAGTCCGGCTCCAACAGACGGCGCAAGGTCGAGGTCGCCTGGTGAAATTGCGCTTGGGCCGCGGCCGACGGCTGTTCGGGCCACAGTTCATCCATCACCGCGTAAAGCGTTGCCGAGCGCCGCGGCTGGAGCAGCAAATAGCGCAACAACTCGCCCGCCTTACGCCGTTGCCACTGCCGTTCCGCGGTGAGCCGCCGCCCCACACGTACCTGAAACCCGCCCAGCCCGCGCACATGCAGCGGCAGCGGTGCGACCGTTTCCATGACGCTGAGAATCGCCTCCGCCGCGGCGCGGGGCTTGGCCGCGGCGCCGCGCAGATAGCGGCTGACGA
>CAKZVN010000144.1 GCA_937922105.1 uncultured Litorilinea sp. | reverse complement strand
ACCATCTCTAATGGCGCAACTGCACCGCCGGAAGCGTCACGGCGGTGCAGAGGTCTTACGGGGTCGGTTCGCAGCGGAATAGCCCACGCAGCAAAACCACGTATTTAGCGCCGCAAACTTGAGTAGTATACTGTGTCTCCGGACGGGATGCAAATTTTTACCCCGTCCGATTTTGCATAAGTCGCCCATGCGCGGCCATCGTCGCCGCCACGGCGCGCAACTTACGCCGCACCGCCCTTGATCACCTTTTCGGCGATGGACTGGGAGACGGGCGCATACTTCTTGAACTCCATGGTGAAGGTGCCGCGCCCGCTGGTCATGGAGCGCAGATCGGTGGCATAACCGAACATCTCGCTCAGCGGAACCAGCGCGGTAATAGCCTGGACGCCACCGCTGCGCGGCTCCATGCCGCCGATCTCGCCGCGGCGGCTGGAGAAGTCGCCCACCACGTCACCCACATACTCTTCCGGCACCACCGTCTCGACCTTCATCACCGGCTCCAGCAGAATCGGCGCCGCCTTTTGCGCGCCTTCCTTAAAAGCCATGCTGCCGGCAATCTTGAAGGCCATTTCGCTGGAGTCCACCTCATGGTAGCTGCCGTCCACCAGGGCGACCTTGACATCCACCACCGGGTAGCCCGCCAATACGCCGCTCTCCATGGCTTCGACGACGCCCTTCTGCACCGCGGGGATGTATTCGCGCGGCACGACACCGCCCACGATCTTGTCCTCGAAAACGAAACCGCTGCCCGGCTCGTTGGGTTCCATCTCCAGCCAGACATGACCGAATTGGCCGCGCCCACCGGATTGGCGCACGAAACGCCCTTCCACGCGCACCGGGCGCGTGATGGTCTCGCGATAGGCGACCTGCGGGCGCCCTACATTGCACTGGACACGGAACTCGCGCTTGAGACGGTCCACGATGATATCCAGGTGCAGCTCGCCCATCCCGGCGATCACCGTCTGCCCGGTCTGGTCGTCATAGTTGACACGGAAGGTCGGGTCCTCTTCCGCAAGTTTGAGCAGCGCGTCGGTGAGCTTGTCCTGATCGGCCTTGGACTTCGGCTCCACCGCCACCTTGATCACCGGCTCCGGGAATTCGATGGTTTCCAGCAGAATGGGTTTATCCGGGTCGCACAGCGTCTCGCCGGTGAAGCTCTGCTTCAAGCCCACGATGGCGCAGATGTCGCCCGCGTCACACTGCTTGATCTCCTCGCGCTTGTCGGCGTGCATCTGTAACAGACGGCCCACGCGCTCGCGGCGGTCGCGGTTGACATTGTAGACCATGCTGCCTGCGGTGAGGGTGCCGGAATAGACCCGCACATAGGCCAAGCGACCGATGAAGGGATCGGTCACGATCTTGAAGACCAGGGCCGCAAACGGCTCGTTGTTGTCGGGCTTGCGCTCCAGCGGCTCCCCGGTCGTGGGTGAGGTCCCCTGCACCGGCGGCACATCCAGCGGGCTGGGCAGGTAGCGCACCACAGCATCCAGCAGGAGTTGCACGCCTTTGTTGCGCAGCGCAGTGCCGCACAGCACGGGCACAAGTTGGTTGTTGATCACCGCCTTGCGCAGCGCCGCGTACAGCTCCGCGTTGGAGATCTCCTCGGCTTCGAGGAACTTCATGGTCAGTTCCTCGTCCGTTTCGGCGATGCGCTCCACCAGATGGTCGCGCGCTGCCTCGGCCTCGGCGCGCATCTCGGCGGGAATTTCCTCCACGGAGGGCGATGCACCTAACTCGTCCGTAAAGATGTAGGCCTTCATGGTGAACAGGTCCACCACCCCACGGAACGAGTCCTCACGGCCCACCGGCAATTGGATGGGCAGGGGCACCGCGCCCAGGCGCTCGACGATCATCTGGCAGGTGCGCTCGAAGCTGGCGCCGACACGGTCCATCTTGTTGACGAAGCAGATGCGCGGGACCTTGTAGCGGTCGGCCTGGCGCCAGACCGTCTCCGATTGCGGCTCTACACCTGCCACTGCGTCAAAGACCACCACCCCGCCATCCAAAACGCGCAGACTGCGTTGCACTTCTGCAGTAAAGTCAATATGGCCCGGTGTGTCAATCAGGTTGATCTGGCAATCTTCGCCCGTGATGCGGTCGGTCCAAGTCGTGGTGATGGCGGCAGCGGTGATGGTGATGCCGCGCTCGCGTTCCTGGACCATCCAGTCGGTGACTGCCGTACCTTCGTGCACCTCACCCATGCGGTGAATGCGCCCCGAATAGAACAGAATGCGCTCGGTGGTGGTCGTCTTGCCGGCATCAATATGCGCGATGATGCCGATGTTCCGCATGCGTTCGATGGGATAATCAATACTCATAGAGCTTCCCTATTTTTGAGCAAAAAGGTACGGCGCCGATACTGCACAAGGCTTGTTCCGAAGACTTGCCGATGGGGCGAGCATCCTCGCTCTTCCCAATCCGCCCGCCGCGTGATGGTAACCTTATGGCAAGGCGCCGCACTGGCTTGAGACGTAGACGTCTATTCAATTCGGCCGGTTTCGACCCGGTGTTTTCTCCCACGCGTCTGCCGGCGCACTCCGCGCTACCAGCATAGCGGACGGTGTTGTGAAATCAGTAAGCCGGTTGTACATTCCCCGGCGCTGCACAAACCCGACCGCGCTTTTCCGCCCAGCGCGCGACGCAGTGGGTTAGTAGCGGAAGTGGGCAAAGGCCTGGTTGGCCTCAGCCATGCGATGCGTATCTTCGCGCTTCTTTACCGTGTTGCCTTCGTTGCGCGCTGCGTCCAACAACTCTGCCGCCAGGCGCTGGGACATGTCACGACCGCTGCGCTTGCGCGCGCTCTCAATCAACCAACGCATAGCCAAAGCCATGCGGCGGTTGGCGCTGATCTCCACCGGAATTTGGTAGGTGGCGCCACCCACGCGCCGGGGCTTCACCTCCACCAGCGGCGTGGCATTGCGCAGCGCGTCCTCGAAGACCTCCATCGCCGGACGCTTGGCGCGCTCGGCGATCAAGTCCAGCGCAGTGTAGACCACGCGGGTCGCCAGGCTCTTCTTGCCGCGCTCCATCACATTGTTGATGAACTTGGCCACCACTACGCTGTTATAGCGCGGGTCCGGGATGACCGACCGGATTTCTGCTCGCTTGCGTCGCATTGACTCACCTTTCCACGATCAGAACCGCCTGGCATTGCCGGACGCGCAATATGCGCCGGCTCTGCCCACGATCAGGCGGAGAAACCAGACTATTTCTTGGGGCGCTTGGTGCCGTACTTGCTGCGCCCGCGCTTGCGCTTATCCACTCCGGTGGAGTCCAACGCGCCACGCACAATGTGATAGCGCACGCCGGGCAAATCCTTGACACGCCCGCCGCGCACCAACACCACGCTGTGCTCTTGCAAGTTGTGACCCTCGCCCGGAATGTAGGCGGTGACTTCCATGCCGTTGGACAAACGCACGCGTGCCACTTTGCGCAGCGCCGAATTCGGCTTCTTGGGGGTGGTGGTGCGCACGATGGTGCAGACGCCGCGCTTTTGCGGGTTGCCCTTCTTCATGCGACGGGTGCGCCCGGTCAACGTATTCTGCGTAAAGCGCAGCGCCGGCGCCTTCTCTTTCTTGGCAATGCTCTTGCGGCCCTTGCGGACCAACTGGTTGATTGTCGGCAAAAGACTCCTCCCGATCTATGCTCCAGGTTCAATGCAACAGGCGATACAGCTTACGAATTCAACCAGGTCGCCGCAAGTTCCCGCCAGCGTGACCCGTCTCCCGTTTTCCAATTCGATTTGTGGGTACCCGCCCGAACGCAAGCGTCAAACCGGCAGGCAATCTCACACGGAGCACGCAGGTTGCAATGCCCCTTCCAAAGGCAATACCCGCCCGGTTGATGCGCCAATAGCACCACTGGCGGGTAGGACCTACCCACGATCTGTGAGTGTACCACAGCGCTGAAAACCGGGTCAAATTCCACAGCCTCCGGCAAACAACAACCTTTTGACCGGGCCGGATCGGCGAGCTTTCCTCCACAGACACAACGCGCCAATCACAAAGGCCCGGCACAATTCGCCGGGCCTTTGGCACTGCGACCAACAGGGGGTGAAATTACATCTCCAAGCTGACGGTGATCTTGCCGGTGTCGGTGGAGACGGAGATGGGCAGACCGATGTCAATGCCCGCCAGCGCCGCGTTGATCTGCGTCGAGACGAGGCTGAGGACGTCACCGCTCACGCTCAAGCCGCCGATCCCCAGGGCCGAGACATTGACGGCGAGCTTGCCGGCATCAGCGGAGATGGTGCCCGCCAGATTCACCGAGTCGCCCAGGGGGGTCAGCCCCGGCACCAACGCTACCCGAATGACAACTTGATTATTCGGTTCGAACCACACATGGACGCCGGTCACCGGGTTCTCGTCACCGCTGTTTTGGTCCAAGAGCACGCTCACCAAGCTGCTGAATTCAGACTCCGACCACTCCACGCTGCCCAGCATCAGCAGTTCAGCGAGCTTGTTCTGGGCCTCATACGCCGTATTCACATCCACTTCGATGGGGCGGTTGGGGACGCTGACGGTGGAAGCCGTACAGGCAGTGAGGCTGACTACCAACAACATGGCGATGAGCGAGACGACCCAGTTCCTTCGGTTCAGCATAGAAACCTCCCTTTGTGTCATCGGTCAAACGGTTAGAAACCCTTTTTATTCCTACAGCCTGCGCTATTGCAGGACTGCATGAACAAAATTATACAGCACTACTTCCGCGGGCAAAAACGTCTACAATCCTTGCCCTTCCCACGCGCTGTCACTACAATGAGGGGCGGAGCGCATGCGCTTGGCTTGTGTTTGTAGGAGGAATTACAGTATACCAGCAACCCGCCGGCTCTGCAACTGTCTTTCGCGTTGCCTGATTCCCGCCGGAGGTAGCGCGCCGGCCGGCGTCTCGCCCGCTGCGCGTCCTGCTACACGGTGAACCTGCCCACGCAACGGCGCCAAGCCGCCCAGGAGCAGCCAGACCGTCACTCCGCCGCCAAGAACGACGACCGCTCAACGTTCACGCGACGATTGCCCTACGCAAGTCGCTTCTCTGCACACCCAGCCCACGGTTCGCACCTACTCGCAAAGGAGCCTCCATGTCTGCCGCCGCTCTGCCCCTCACCGAACAGCGCAATCCTGCCAGCGCCGATCTGGACACCCTCTCCACGCTGGAAATTTGCCGGCTCATCAACCGCCAGGACGCCCAGGTCCCCCTCGCCGTCGCCGAGGTCTTGCCCCAGATTGCCGCGGCTGCCGATCTCGTGACCCAGAGCCTCGCGGCAGGGGGGCGGCTCTTTTACCAGGGCGCAGGAACCAGCGGTCGTCTGGGCGTGCTGGATGCGTCCGAACTGTTGCCCACCTACAACGTTGATCCGGGGCGCACCATCGGGCTGATCGCGGGCGGCAATGCCGCGCTCACCCACTCCATCGAGGACGCCGAGGACGACCCGGCGCAGGGCCAAGCCGACCTGGCGGCACACCACTTTGGGCGTCGCGACGTGCTGGTCGGCATTGCTGCGTCCGGGCGCACCCCCTATGTCCTGGGCGGCATGCGCTATGCACGCAGCCTGGGTGCACCGGTCATTGCGCTGGTCTGTGCGCCCGATTCCCCCATGACCGCGGTCGCCGATGTGGCAATCGTCGTCCAGACCGGACCGGAAGTGGTGACCGGGAGCACGCGCATGAAAGCAGGCACCGCGCAGAAATTGGTCCTCAACATGCTCAGCACCACCACCATGGTCAAACTGGGCAAGGTTTACGGCAATCTCATGGTGGATGTACGCCCTACCAATCGCAAACTGCGCGACCGCGCCCAGCGCATTGTCGCCGAGGCCGCGTCCATCCCGCCCGCTGAAGCCGCGCGTTTATTGGAAAGCTGCGGCTGGGAGGTGAAAACCGCTGTCGTGATGGCGCTGTTGGGGATATCGGCAGAGGAGGCGCGCCGGCGCTTGGACATGCACGCCGGACAGATTCGCCGCGCCGTGAGCGCAGCCCCGGCCTAACCACCGGCTTCACGCAGGCGAAGGAGCTACGCTGGGCGCGGTCCCCAAGGCTTCCTCATAGCCGCCCAACACCGCATAGAGGACCTCATCCAAGAGTTGATTAACAACCTGTTGGATTTGCTGGTCGTCGGCGTCCGCGCTGTGGGCGGGGTCTCCGCCGCGCAAAATCTGGCTCAGTTGGCTGCGAAAGAACTGGACGGCGCGGCCCGTCTCGCTCAGGCTGATGTGGTTGCGCGCCGCGTCTTGTCCATAGGCACGGCCCAACCGCCGTGCCTCTTCCAACAACCGGGAACGCTGCGCCGGTTTGAGCACATACGCAATCGCCAGGGCAAAAAGCTGGCGCCCACGCTGACGGCTGAGATCGCGCGCGCTGTCCGGCAGGGCGTGTGCCCAACCCAGTTGCTCCTGGGGCAGGCGTTGCATCTCGGCGCGCACCCGGTCTACCGCCACTTCCACGAAGCCTGGCGCATCCGGCAACGGGGTTTGACCCACGCGCGTTTCCAGGAAGCGGCGCAGGTCCGCGGCGCTAAAGCGCCGGTGCCCGCCCGGTGTACGAAAGACGCGAATCTCCCCCTCGTCGGCCCACTTGCGCAGCGTGGTAAAGTGCACGCCCAGCACGTCCGAGGCCTCCTTGAGGGTAAGCCATTGACCTGCTGCGCCGCCGGGGACAATCGGCAATTGGGTGGAAACGGGTTCGTCGGCGTCCATCATGTTGTCATTGTAAGCTCCCTGCCGGCAAAGATCAAGCAGGGATTTTCTTCCCCATTGCGCGACGGACGGGTAGACTAGGTTTCAGACCAACAGCCAGTGGGCTTAACGCTGCCATGCACCCCGATTTACTGTCGTTGTGCCGGGAGCGTTCACAGGGTTGTCACGGGGTCAATGTCAATGCGCCAGCCGAAGGGGATGGTCACCCCGCGCAGGACCTGGGCCGGGTCCTCGGTCAAGAGCAACAGCTGGCGACGATAGTAGCCACGGACGCGGGCGAAGAAAGGCGGGATCGGCCCGAGCAAGGCCGAGGCGTTCGCCGAGGCGGC
>CAKZVN010000143.1 GCA_937922105.1 uncultured Litorilinea sp. | reverse complement strand
GAAGTAGCTCTCGTCGTCGCTATAGGCGTTGCCGGAGCGGAACGCAGTCGGGATGCCCGCGTAGTAGGAGCCGCTGTTGCTCTCGAACGATTCCCACGTCTCCACGAGGGTGGTGAAGTCTGCGTCGCGCGCCACCTGCACTTGGTAGCCGTCGTTGGAATTGAAGTGGGGCATGCGCCAGCGCAGACTCGGCAACTCGTAGTAGACCGTGGGGTTGCTTAGGGGCGTGTTGAACGGGAAGAGCGGCGTCAGCATGTTGGAGACCAGCGCCGGGCTGTCCAGCACACCGGGCGCGGATTGGGGCGGGATGCTGGATTGCATGGCTGCACCTGCGCCCGCCGCGCTGCTCACCACCGTAATCGCCAGGCTGCCCACAAAGCGATCCGTATCGCGCAGGATGGCGGTATAGGGAAAGATGAGTTGGATGACGCCCCGATCCGGGTAGAAGGTTACGCCGCTGAGCGAGACCGGGCCAAGCCAACCGCTGCCGCCCCAACGCACCAGTTGGGCGGTGGCGCCGACGCTGTCGTCTACGCGGCTGATGTAGATGACGTGGTCGGGCTTGAAGAGCGAGTCGGCAGGGATGGTGATAGCCTTGCCGCGCGGGTCGCTGCTGCCACCCATGCCCGGATGGCGGTTGACATCAATGTAGATGGCGTAGTCCACCGCGCCAATACTGGTAGGCGGGACCTGGAAGGCCAATACCCAGTTGCGCTGGAGGTTGTTCAGCGAGCGGTCGTCCACCAGGTGCAAGTTGCCCAAGCCATAGGGCGCGTCCATCCCCGCGTCGCCGGTTGCGATGCGGCTCAGCGTCGGGTCATAGCGGCTGCGCTCCAGGTTGGTCAAGTCACCCTCATCCAGCAATGTGCCGTCTTTGAGCAGCTGATAGTCGAACTCGTTGCCGATCATCAACTCTTGGGAGAGGACAAAGTAGCGCGTCTCGCTCCAGGGGGTGAGAGGGCTGTTGTCGGCGCGCTGTGCCTGCACGCGCCACCAATAGACGCCGAAGGGCATGGCGTCCGCGCGACCTTGCCAGGGCACGTAATTGGCGAACAGCGCAGCGGCGCTGTCCACGATGCGCGTAAAGCCGGCGTCGCGGCTGATCTCCACGCGGTAGTGGTGCGCGTCGGCGACGGGCTGCCAGCCCAACACGGGCGGGATGGCGACCGACTCGAAGGCATTAGCCGGGTAGTAGAGGTTCATGCTGCCGTCACCCGCAACGGGGAGCTGGGGCACGCGGCGGTCAATGCGCACGGGCCAAGGCGTGGAGGGCCAGGAAAGGGGCGCGCCGTCGCGCAGGGGCGTGACGCGCCAGTAGTAGATCGCGCCATCCGTCAGATTGGCGAAGGGGCGGTCCAGCGTGGGCGCGGCGGCTTGGCCCGCAGTCTCTAGGCCGAACACAATCGAGCCGGGGCCGAAGACCTCGTCGGTCGCCACCTCCAACAGATAGGTGTCCGGGTAGGTAAAGACGCGCGGCCCGTCGGAGATGAGCGTGGGCTTCTCCGTCTCGGACATGACTGGCTGGTAGACATGGGTCGTGTCCCACACAAAGAGCGGGTAGGCGATGGTGCGGTTGGTATGCACCGGCATGCCCTCGGCGTCGGGCACGTAATAGGGTTCCGGGTAGATGAGGTTGGGCGGCGGCGCGGGCACAAATTGGAACTGGCGCACCTCGCTCCAGTCGGTGGTGTTGCCGCGCGCGTCGATGGCCTGCACTTGCCAGAAGTAGTCGGCGTCGAAGAAGAGTTTGCGCCATTCGGGCTGGGTATAGGCCGTGGCGTTGGTCAGCGTCCTGTCAATACTGACCTCCGGCCCCCAGATGCGAATGCGATATTTTTCCGCGCCCGCCACCGGCGCCCAACTGAAATAGGGGTAGGTGTGCTGCGCGCCGAAGTCGTCGGGCGTGAGTTGCTGGGGCGGCGCGACCCAGTTGGCGTTGAAGCGGCGCACTTCGCTGGGCGGGCCGGTGACTTCACCCTCGCGCAGTTTGCGAATTGCCTTGACGCGCCAGTAGTAATCCTTGTTGTTTGCCAGCGCGTTCTCCGGCGTGTAGTCGGTGTTGGTGGTGGCGATGTTGAGCAACAAGCTGGAAAAGTCGGCTTCGGTGCTCAGTTCGAAGCGATAGCCCGACGCGCCCAGGACCGGCTCCCAGGAGAAGCGCGGCACAAAACGCAACCGGACGGGCGCCTCATGGAGCGGGTTGGAGTCGGGTGCAACCAGGCGCGGGGCCTCGTCCCAACGATAGGTGAAGACGCGCACGGCACTCGGTGCGCCGGCGTTGTTTTGGTTGTCGCGCGGGATGACGCGCCAATAGTAAACGCTGTCGCGTAGATGGAAGAGCGGCGTGTGGCGCGGTTCCACCGTCTCCGCGGCGTAATAGCCGTTGCGGTCGGCCTGGTTGTTGAAGGTGGGGCTGCTGCTGATCTCCAGCAGGTAAGTCGCTGCGCCGGGGACCGGCTCCCAGCGGAAGTGGTCCGGCAGAAACGCGGCAATGGGGAACTCGCTCGCGGGGTCGTCGTCCGGCGCCAGAAGCTGCGGGACGAGCGTACCGCCTGCGCTCCAGTCCTTTGTAAAGAGGCGAGGAGCGGAGAAGAAACTCCACTGGCGGTTGACTTCGGCGCGCACACGCCAGTAGTAGGGACCGTCGGCAAGGCTCTTTTCCGGCGTATGGGAAGTCGCTGCGGTGGTCTTATCCACCAAGACTTGGCCGAAAGCCAGCGACGCGCTGATCTGGACTTGGTAGCGCGTGGCGTTGGGCACAGGCGCCCAGCGCAGCGTGGGCATGCCCAGCGGCGGGTCGGTGAGCGGCGTGGTGACCGCGCCGTCTTCGGGCGCAACGGGGTCGGGCGTCTGCACCGCGTCGGTGCTCTCGGCGGTGATGGGTCCGTCCGCCGGCTCGTCTTGCGCCAGCACGGCGCGGCTCGCCCAGACGAGCAGGAGCGCCACCACCAGCAACACCAATAGCACGGGCAGCAGTCGGGCCGCTTCTTTGCGCCAAGACCACGACGCTGGAGGCTGGGGCACGGGATGGGTCGAAAAGCGGAACATGGCGGGTTGTGGTCCTTCCTCCGTTCTCAATCGGCGGTCCTCAATGGGCAAACGTCCGGCTACAGTCGGTGTCACAGTTCTCGTTCTAAACCCACCTGGACGCTGCGAACTGCCAGGTGGGTGGTGTCGCCGGCACCACGCGCGATTGTCCCCAGCATAGCGCGTTGATCCGCGCCTTGCGCCGACCAAAAGCCGTACCTGTCTCGGCAAAAAGTTGTAGCGTGCGGGCCGGGCGCACCAGGTGTAGCGAGCGGGACTCGAGGGTGCAGGCTGCGCCGCAAAGCGCCAGAAAGGTTTCCGCCAATGCGCCAAGTTTGCTGCGTCATTTGCCCTAGCTTGACCAAAATTACAGCGCGCGAAAGTCGCACCCAGGAATCATCGTTTGGCCCATGCACGCCGCCCACCGCTCTGTCATACTCAGGCCAGGTAAGCCGGATCGTCGAGCACGGCCGATCCGGCAGACCGACACCCCGACACAGACCCACCGGCACAAACCGGAGGCCGCCCATCGGAAGCAGGAGAGACGCAGAGAAAACGAGGCGGTGTATGCACAAGCCGCACGAAGAAGGCCGGTTCCGCGGCCAAGGAGGTCGCCCAGCGCAACGCCATGAATCAGGTCAGGCAATGGTGGAATTTGCCCTGACGATCACCGTCACGCTGTTGCTGATTTTCGGGATGATTGACTTCAGCCGGGCCATCTACACGGCCAGCGTCATCCAGTGGGCCGCCCAACAAGGGGCACGCGCCGGGATCGTAAATGCCTCGGAAGCCAGTGTCCGCGCGGCGGTGCAAGGCCGCATGGCCGGATTGGACCC
Organism: uncultured Litorilinea sp.; assembly: GCA_937922105.1. Lineage (GTDB taxonomy): Bacteria > Chloroflexota > Anaerolineae > Caldilineales > Caldilineaceae > QEUY01. Next base: position 530 of record CAKZVN010000143.1, on the reverse strand, counting down.
GACCCTGGCGACCATCAGCGTGACCCGCCCGGGCAACAATGTGGTGCAGGTGGATGTGAGCTACCCGTTCGAGTTCATCATTCCCATGATCTCACGCATCACGGGCGACCGTATCATCCTGCGGGCCAGCGCCAGCATGGTGGCCTTCTAGGAGGCCGGCGCCGCCCTCCCGCACACAACGGTTCTTACTGCACAGGCAGTGGAATAATGTACAGGTTCAGGTTGGACCTATCGTCTTGGTTGCACGAGTTTTGATTTCAACAAGGAGACAGACACATGTTTGCGTATTTGATGGCGTGGTTGAACAGCTACCTGTCCGACGAAGAAGGCCAGGGCATGGCGGAGTATGGGTTGCTGTTGGCATTGATTGCGGTAGTGGTTATCGGTGCGTTGATTCTGCTGGGCGAAGGGATCTCGAATACTCTCCAAAGTATTGTCTCCGCCTTCTAAGTCCAGTTGCAGAAGGTTCCCCGATAGTCATCGCGATAATCGTTGACATCTGCGCTCTAAACGGCAGCCCAGGACACGCC
>CAKZVN010000142.1 GCA_937922105.1 uncultured Litorilinea sp. | reverse complement strand
AGGTGACTCAAGTGGAGCAGGCGCTGCAGGCGCTGGAGTGGCGCTCATCCACGATTCCGGCGGCAACGGTCGATGCAGGCTTGGAGGAACTCCAGGCGATTTTAACGCCCGACCGGCAAGCTGTGGTCTATTTTATTGCGCGTGAAGAGATCCTTGCCTTTGTGGTGAGCGCGCAAGATGTCCAGGTGGTGCGGCGGTTGTGCACGCTTCACGAGTTGGAGACCGCCCAGCGCGATCTGCGTTTTCAGTTGGGGCGCATGGAATTGGACGGGGCGCGCGTGCGTCGTCGCGGTGAGCATTATCTGCGTGGGGCGAACCAGGTGTTGCACCGGCTCTACCGGTTGCTGGTACAGCCGGTGCGCGCGCGGTTAACCGGACCGCAGCTGTTGATTTTGCCCTATGGCGCGCTGCATTTTGTGCCCTTCCACGCGTTGTGGGACGGAGAACACTATCTGGTGGAGCGCTACGAGCCGGTGTATGCGCCGAGTGCAGCGTTCTTGGTCCGGCGCATGACGCCGGCTCCCGGCGCTGCTAGTGTGTGGGAAACCGGGACCACGAATGGGGGCTGGGGACACACGGCGCGTTTTGCCGGTTTTGCGCTTACCGATGCGACGATTCCGGCTGCCGATGTGGAGGTGATGGCAGCGGCGGCATGTTTCCGCTCGGCGAGCACGTGGCTGGGCGAGCGGGCAACGCGGGAAGCCTTGCAACGTTGTGCGGGAGCGGCGGATGTGCTGCATCTAGCGACGCATGGTCTTTTCCGGCTGGACAACCCGTTCTTCTCGGCGCTCAAACTCACCGACGGCTGGCTAGATGTGCGCGAAATTCAGCGTCTCCAGACCACGGCGCACTTGGTGGTCTTGAGCGCGTGTGAGAGCGGCGCAGGGCAGGTACGCGGGGGCGATGAGGTGATCGGGCTGGCGCGCGGATTTTTGGCCGCGGGGGCGCGCGCAGTCGTGGCGAGTCTGTGGAATGTCCATGATCGCAGTGCTGAGGGATTGATGGCGGCCTTTTACCGCGCATTGGCGGGCGGAGGCAAATCGCCCGCCGCCGCGCTAGCCCAAGCCCAACGCGCCGCGATCGCCCGCGGTCAGCATCCCTATTACTGGGCGCCATTTGTGGCAATCGGCGCATTCGAGACGTAGATCCGAGACGTAGGAGGTCATCATGACGGATTGTCAGGCGACTTGTCAACCGAGCGCGCCATCAGGCGGCTTGTCTTGGGCGGGTGTTGGGCAAGCGCTGGGCAGTGTGCTCTTGGCCCTTCTCTTGATTGCGGCATTGCCCGGTTTCGGCATGGCGAACGCTGCTGGAAGTGCGCGCACTATTGTCTCCAGCCAGTCGCTTCAGTGTGACGATGACGACGACAATGACGACGACGACAATGACGACGACGACAATGACGACGACGATGATGATGATGACGACGATGATGACGATTGTGACGGAGATGATGGTGGTGGCGACGACAACGGCGGCGGTGATGACGATGATCTCGGGGAGGATGACGAGTGGGAGGGAGTCATCATTGGGTTGCCGACCGGTCTCACCGGTACATGGCTTCTGCGGGTGCAGGATTCAGGGACGTTGACGGTCACGACTACGGCGCTTACCCGGTTTGTGCCCGCGGACCGTGCCGCGTATGCGCCGGGTGTCTGGGTCGAGGTGGATGGGATACGCCAAGCGGACGGCTCGGTGGCGGCAAGCCGGGTACGCATTGACGATTATGAGGTTGGGGAGGTGGTGGTGCGTTTGTCGGACCCGGCGCTGACCGCGACCCTGGCTATCTCCTATGAATTGACCTTGAAATCCACGCTGTTGTCGTCTGCCAACATTTTCTTGTTTGGAACCGACGATGATGACGAGCCGGATTTGGCGCGCCGTATTGCGGCGGAGCCGGGCGTGATTTGGGCAGAGCCGAACTATGTGAACAGCGTACCGGAGGGAGACGGCTATAAGACCTGGGGGTGGGGCGGACCGCAGGAGCCGGATGCCTATGTCAACCAGATTGCTTTCGCCCAAGTCGGGTTGTGGGCTGCGGCGCGCGCGTTTGACGGCAGCGGGGTGACGGTGGCGATTTTGGACACCGGGGTCTATACGCGCCATGAGCAATTTGCCGGGCGCTTGCGCTTGCCGAGTCTGGATGTGATCGCCGATGATTTTGACCCCAGCGAGGAAGGACCGGGTCTTGCCTGGGGACACGGCACCCATGTGGCTGGAATTGTGGCGGCGACCGCACCCGGCGCAACGTTGTTGCCGGTGCGCGTATTAGACCCGAACGGGCGCGGCAACACCTTCTTGCTGGCCTACGCCATTGAGTGGGCGGTAGCCCAGGGCGCACAGGTGATCAACTTGAGCTTGGGCACGGCTGCGGACTCGAGCATTCTGCGTGACGCGGTGGCACAGGCTCAGGCGCAAGGCGTGGTGTTGGTGGCGGCGGTGGGGAATCGCCCGACGGGAATTGTCCAGTATCCGGCAGGCTATGACGAGGTGCTGGGCGTGACGGCAGTGGACGAGTGGAATCGCAAGGCACCGTTTGCCAACTTCGGTGCAGGCTGGGTGGATTTGGCCGCGCCGGGCGTGGGCATTATGTCTACCATGATCGAGGCGAACGGTCCAGGCTATGCCACGTGGAGCGGAACTTCGATGGCGACGGCATTTGTGAGCGGCGCAGCCGCGGTGGTGTTGGGGGCGAACACGACTGCCTCCACGAAGCGCACGACGTTGCGGTTGGTGGAGAGCGGGCGGAATATTGACGGCAACAACCCAGACCATGCGGGACAAATGGGGCGACTCGTCCAGATTGCGCGCGCACTGGGCTTGCCCGATTTACCGGAGGCTGCTTGGTTGCCGAGCCTGCGGCGCTGAACAACGTCTTTGCTCTTTCGGTAGTGCTGCTACGCCGGAGCCGGTGAGACGGCTCCGGTTTTCTTTTGCCGTCCGGCCCGCGGCAAAGGGCATGTATTTTTGCGACGGATGCCCACCACTTGTGTAGTGAAGCGCCTGTACCACTGCATGTGAAGACTGCAGGTGAAGGTAGATGCGCAGGCGAGTGAGCGCCGTATCACGTTTTTCCACAAGTAGTCTA
>CAKZVN010000141.1 GCA_937922105.1 uncultured Litorilinea sp. | reverse complement strand
CAGAAAGATGGCAACCGTCGCCGCGTCGGTGGAGCGGGTGAGGACGAAGACCAGTTCTTGGACGATGATGGAGATGGCGCGGCTGAACCAAGCCAACAGAAACAGGAGCAGCAGGAAGCCACCCAGAAGCCAGAGAACAGCGGCAAGTTCGCTCATGGCAGCGTGGGAGGGCTGCACCCCGGGCTAGGGCGCTTCTTCCAGGTTGTAGGTGAGCGAGAGGATGAGCCAGCAGCCGTCGCGCTTGATCAGTTCCCAGCGGTCACCGCCGGAGACTTCGCCGCCGCTGATACGCACCGCGGCGCGTACTTCGGCGCGGTCACCGTCAATGGTGATCTGGGGATCAATGCGCTGCACCGCCGAGGGCGCGCCGGGAAAGACCGTGCGCACATAGCGATGGCGGATGGCGTCGCGACCGGTCCAGTTCTGGTCGTCGTCCGGCGCGTCGGGTGTGTGCTTGGCATCCACGACGCGACCGTCGTCGTCCCACAGGCGCATGAGCAATTCGATATTTTGCGCCACCACGAACTCACCCTCGGCGCGCAAGACTGCGCTGATGGCTGTGAAGTCGTCGTCACCGGCGTGCTCTAGAGCGCATGACCCCCGAAGCGACTGGGCCGGGACAGCCGGCGCGGGCGTGGGCCGACCGGCGTCGCAACCGGTCACCGCCAGGAGCAGCATGAACGGCAGCAACCCGGCAAGCAGGCGCCGGCGGAGATGCGGCGCACGTGACATGGGAACCATCCCGCTCAGTTCCCCGGCTTGGACGCGTGCAAGAACAATTGCTGCACGAAGTCGGCGTGGTAGGCGAGGGTCTCTTCCAGCGTGCCGTAACGGCCCGATGTGAGCTTGAAGAGAACGATGCCGTCCTTTAGCTCACGCGCGCGGTTGGGGAAGAGGTAGAAGTAGAACACGATGTGCTCGGTATCGGTCTCCTCACCGGGAAAGCGCTTATGGGCCTCCATCCACAAGCCGTGGATTTCGCCGCCCTCCGCCAACGGAATGGCGCGCGAGGAAAGGTTGTATTGCCAGCCGTCCACGTCATAGCAGATGTCGGGCGCGTGGAAGGGCTGCGAACTGCGCCCGCCGATCATGGTGAGCCACATGTAATGGCCTGCCGAATCGCGATAGAGGCGCTGGATGTACTGCTCGGGGTTGAGCAGAATCATGACTTCCTGGTTGGTCTCGGGCACTTCCTCGCCGCGCCAGTCGCCCAGCACCAGGGGCACATCGGCTAAGTCGGCGTTGAGATCAAAGCGTGCGGCGGCGCGCACCGCAACTTCGCGGTCGGTGCGCTGCCAGTAGTCCAAGTCTGCAATGTAGGTGCGCTCGGTGGCAGCCGGCGCGACTTGGCCCCATAGTTCGGGCGCCAGGGTTGGGCTATACGCAACAGCAACACCGATCAACAACAGCGCAGCCGCCAGCAGATTACGCGGGGTGAACGTCACGGTTTTGGGATGGTGTTGGATGTCGGTTGAACGCATGGATCAGGTTTGCCGGCTCGCAAACAAAGAGACCGGGATGGGTTGCCACGCAGAGATGTCCCGGTCCTACGTTAAATCACTTCCGGGCGCAACTTATCACAACGCAAAAAACGCGTGATAGGCAACATCAGCGCCAGGACGATCACAAAGAAGCCGATGCCCGAATAGTCGTGATAAAAGATGAATCCGGCCTGCCCGCCCCAGGCGCGCGCCACAAAGAGCAAAGACGCCACGCGCAGGATATTGCCCAGGATTGCCAGCGGGACAGCCAATACCGCCAGCGTGATGCGCCCCCACCACGGCCCCTGTACCAGGTAGGCTGCCAAGACCATGAGCGCGGTGAGGGCAATCAGCGAGTTGACGCCGCTGCATTGCGCGCCGATCACCAAGTCCGCATTCGGTAAGGTGACCGCATTGCCGACAATGGTGACATCCAACCCCAGGAAGCGGGTGATAGCCCCCGCACAGATGCCTGTGAACATGGCGAGCGGCAGGGTGTAGCGGTCTACAAAAGGCAACGGCACCATCAAGGCCAAGTAGGCAACGGGAAAGGCCAAGCGCCGCGCGACATTGTTACCGCCCAACGCCCAGATCAAGCCCGCCAAGATGACGATGGCGCTGAACGCCGCCAGGTAAAAGGCACGCTGGTTGAAAAAGAACAGATAAAGCGCAACCCCTAGCGCGGTCAACAGTAGTCCGGCGTTGCTGCCCTGACCCGGCGCCCAACTCAGCGCCTTGTCGTTGCGAAAACGCTGGACGATCAGGTACAGCGAAACCGGAACGATGAGTACGCCGTGGCTATAGTACTCATTGCCCATCCATTCGCTCCACAACCAGCGCCAGACGGGCCAGGTGAGAAATAAAAATGCCGCAAATGCCAGGACCGGCACCAGCGCCACACGCAGCAGGGTCGGGTTCATGGGTGGTCGCTACGAACAATGGGCCGGCCGGACACCGGCTGCCAGAGATGTTGCATCACGTTTGCAGGATACCATGCCGTGGGGCGGGCGTCAAAGCGGGCGGGCGGATTGGGCAAGGCAGTGCCGACCAGACCACAGCAGGATGAAAAACCGGGGCAGCCATGTCGCCATGCTGCCCCGGTTTGGTGCCTATTGTGGGCACAAGCGCCCACCGGCAAGGTTAGCCCTTGCAGTTCTTCAAGGGGACGCCGTTGATGTAAATCTCTACGTTGTCGAAGTAGATGTTGGAGTTCAGCGCGTCGGGGCTGTGTCCCTGCAACATGACCACGATCTGGTCGCCCGTTGCCGTGATCTCCTGTTCCAGGATGGCCCATTCGCCACGCGTATACCCCATGACATAGCTGGCATGTTCGCCCAGTTTGGGGATGATGCCCATGGAGGCGTAGTCCCAGTTGCGGTTGGCGATGTCATGGTTGTAGACCAGATAAGCCACGCGGACTTTCACCTTGTCGCCCGGCTTGACGGCAATCGCTGGACTCATGACGCCGGCATCGTAGGGCTGGTTGCTGGCAATCTTGAGCGCGGCCTGGTTCTTGCCGAACTTGTTGCCGGGGCCGACCACCTGCTCGCGGTCGAAGGTCACGTTTTTGGCCTGGAAGTAGCCGTCGTCGGCGGCAAACGCGCCCCACCCGGCGAAGTAGTGGGTCCAGGTGGTGCCTTGCCAGTCGTCGGCGAGGTTGAAGTCGTTGCAGACGTTGGGCGAGTCCTTGAGGTCGGTGCCGTTGGCAACGTCGGTAACGGTCTTGAGGATGCCCGGCTTGCCGATGCTGCCCTGGCTCTTGGCGGCGGCTTGGGCGGC
>CAKZVN010000140.1 GCA_937922105.1 uncultured Litorilinea sp. | reverse complement strand
CGTCGGCGAGCTTCTGGACGGCAAGTGGTATGGCGGTCTCTACGGCTGGACATGGCCTCACGGTTACTATAACATCGGGATGGCGGCGACTGTCGCGGCAGCCAATGCCTTCTTGCTCACGCGCGACCCGGCCTATCTGGAGTTGCCGCGCAGCCAATACGACGCCATTGCCGCGCTGGGCGAGGTACGCGACACGCGCGATCTGGAGATGAGCCTGCGCCAGCACTGGATCGGCGCGCTCAGCGACGAAGAAGCCGCCGAATTGGACCCGGTGACTTGGGTCGCACCCTATCGCTACGGCGACCAGGGCTGGTTCGACTATCAGCCGCTTTCCCCCATCTACCCCACCGCGCTTTGGTATTTGAGCATGGACCCTGGCGACTGGGCGCGCCTGGAGACGCTGCGCAGCCGCGAATCAGTGGACTGGCGCAAGGTGGGTATCTTCCGCACCAAAGAGGAGAGCGGGCACGAGCGCCCCTGGCTGCGCTATCTGGCGGGCGATAACCCCGGCTACCCCGAAGCCATCCTCCAGGCTGCTTACGCCACCGTCTGCCGTCGGCTGGCGCTGATCGCCCAGGATCAAGAGGACCTGACCACGGTCAACATTCACCACTGGCAAGAGTTGAACCCGGTGGTGACCGAGGCGCTGGTGCAACTCACGCTGGGCGCGCCGCAGATCATCTACAACGGCGGGCTGCTCCATTGTCGCGTGCGCTATTTCGACGACGAACGGCGCCGTCCTGGTTTGCCGCCGGATGTGGCGGCGCTGGTGGAGCAGATCACCGCGGATCGTACTGTGCTGACGCTGGTCAATCTCAGCCCGTTGGCGACGCGGCGCGTGATTGTGCAGGCGGGTGGTTTCGGCGAACATCGCTTTACCGAGGCGACCTATGACGTGCGTACCTCCGACTACCCGGGCAACCGCCACCAATATGCCGCGCCCGCGTTGGCGACCGCCACAACGACGGTTTCGGTGGACGCGTCCCATCTGTTGGTGGAGTTGCCGCCGGCGACACGTATCACGCTAGAGTTGGGGACAGCGCGCTACGTGAACACGCCCAGCTACGCCTTGCCGTGGGATGCCTAGGCGGGCGCAAGCGCGGGATGCCGATTTGCACAGAAGCGCGGGCCTTTGTCATAATGGGTACAGTTTGGATGCCGAAGCGTTGCTCATGACTGTTTTGCCATTGCGACCTTCCGCCACCAATCCTTGACGGCGCCGGCAACCGGATTGTGTTGCGTTCGCCGTGCGACGCCGCCCCACACCAGGGTGTCGCGCGGTCCGCTGCAATCTGTTCCCCGCCCATCCTGAGACGATTACCATGAACCTCTCTGCGATCCAGTCCACCCTGCGTGAGCGCAGCCTCGACGGCTGGCTGCTCTACAATTTCCGCGATCTGAATCCGATTGCCATCGGTGTTGCCGGGTTGGCCCACGGCGGCAGTCGGCGCTGGTTTCTGTGGATTCCGGCGCAGGGGCAACCGCGCCGGCTGGTCCACGCCATCGAGGGCCACATGTTCGGTGAGCTACGACCGGAGCTACAAGGCCCTGCCTTGACCTATGTGAGCTGGCAAGAGATGGCTGCCAAACTGCCGGAGTTGCTGGGCAGCGACGGCAGCCGTCGTTTCCAAATCGCCATGGAGTATAGCCCCGGCAACGCCATTCCCTTCGTGAGCCGCATTGACGCCGGTATCAAAGAAGTCGTGGAGCAGGCGACCGGCGCGATGATCCACAGCAGCGCGGACCTGGCGCAGATGGTGCTGGCAGTGTTGAGCGAGGCCCAGGTGGCGAGCCATCGTCGCGCCGCGGCGGCGTGTATGGAAGCCAAAGACCGCGCCTTTGCCCACATCGCAACCTGTCTGCGCCGTGGGGTTGCATTGACGGAATACGACGTGCAACAGTTTATCGCCCAGCAGTTCAGCGCCTTGGGCATGGAGCCGTTCCCCTGCATTGTTGCGGTGAATGCCAACGCCGCAGACCCGCATTATGGGCCGAGCGCCAAGCACCACAGTCCCATTCGCGAGGGAGACGTGGTTTTGATTGACCTGTGGAGCAAAGAAGCCGGCAACCCCGATGCGTCCATGGCGGACCTGACCTGGACCGCGTACTGTGGGCGGGTGGTTCCGCCCAAGGCCCAGGCAGTTTATGAAGCGGTGGCGGCGGGCCGCGATGCCGCGGTAGCCTATATCCACGCGCAGTTGGCCGCGGGTGTGCCGGTGCACGGCTATGAAGTGGACCAAGTGACGCGGCAAGTCATCGTGGACGCGGGCTACGGCCCTTATTTCATCCACCGCACCGGGCACAGCCTGGGTCCTACTGGGCACTACCTGGGCGTCAACATTGACAACCTGGAGACGCAGGATCGCCGTGTGCTCTTGCCGGGGGTCATGTTTACCATCGAGCCGGGCATCTACATGCCCGACTTCAACTTTGACGACAGTCCTACCGCCAAAGGGTTGGGGATTCGCAGCGAGATCAACTGTCTTATGCACCCTGAGCGGATGGAAGTGACCACCTTGCCCATCCAGTCCGAGTTGCGCGCGCTTTTGGCCTAAACCCTGTGAGTTCCTTGTCGCCTCGTTGCGGCAAGTCGAGGTTCGATTCGGCTCAAGCGTTTTGTTGTGAACAAAGTTGTGAGACAAAGGAGTCAAACGTATGCACAAGCGAAATTGGATGCTTGTATTGGTGCTGGTGGTGGCGTTGGTGTTGGGGGCGTGTGCGCCTGCCGCGCCTGCGCCTGCCCCGGCAGCGCCGCCCGCCGCCGACAGCGGCCCGGTCATGGACGGGACGTTGATCGTCGGTCGCGGCGGCGATTCGGTGTGGCTGGATTCCGGCCCCGCAACCGACGGCGAATCGGCGATGGTGATCAACGAGATCATCGAGCCGCTGATCCGCCTGGAGGGCACGTCGGCCCGGCCCATCCCGTGGTTAGCTGAGTCTTGGGAGACGGAGGACAGCCAGACGTGGGTCTTCAAGCTGCGCCAGGGGGTCACGTTCCATGATGGCACGCCCTTCAATGCCGAGGCGGTGCGCTTCAACATTGACCGCTGGCGCAACCCGGACAACGAGTATCGCTTCGGGCGCACCTTCGAGTATTACAACTACCAGTTCGGCAATGCGCCCATCGAGGAAGTCAATGTCATTGACGACTACACCATTGAGATCAAGCTGGCGAAACCCTCGTCGGTCTTCTTGGCCAAATTGTCGCTGGGCTTCAGCTTTGGGATGAACAGCCCGACCGCGATCATGGAACAAGGGGACGCCTATGGCACGCCGGCAGGCAGCGCAGTGGGCACCGGCCCCTTCAAGTTCGTGGAATGGATTCCCGGCGACCGCATCACCGTGGAGCGCAACGAGGATTGGTGGGGGCCGAAGCCCTATCTGTCGCGCATCATCTGGCGCGTGATCCCGGACAACTCGGCGCGCTTTGCCGAATTGCAGGCAGGGACCATCCACCAGGCCTATCTGGCACAGACCGACCTGCCCATGGCTCAGGCCGACCCCAACATCGAGGTCTACGTCCTGCCCTCGCTGAGCACCGGCTACATCGCCTTCCAGCAATGCACCGAGCCGTTCGACAAGCTGGAAGTACGCAAGGCGATTGCCCATGCGGTCAACTGGGCGGCGCTGATCCCGGCCTTCTACGGTGAGTTCGGCCAACTGGCAGGCTCGTTCCAACCCCCGGCGATCCCCGGTCACAACCCGAACATCAAGCCTTATGAGTACGACCCTGACTTGGCCAGAGAACTGCTGGCGCAGGCGGGGCTGCCCGACGGCTTCGAGACCGACTTCTGGTACATCCCGGTCATCCGCGGTTACTTCCCGGACTCCAAGGCGATTGCCGAGGCGATTGCCGCGGACTTGGCGCGCGTGGGGATTCGCGTCAACCTGATGACCGAGGACTGGGGCGCGTACTTGGCCGACCGCAACGAGGGCAAGTTCCCCATGTGGATGTTGGGCTGGGGTTCCGACAACGGCGACCCTGACAACTACATCGGCTACCACTTCATGCACCAGCCGGGTCAGCCCAAGAAGGAGGATTGCTACGACAATCCTGAATTGGCCGAATTGCTGATCCAGGGCGCGATTGAGGTGGACCCCGCGGAGCGCGAGCGCATCTACATGCGCGCCGAGGAGATCGTCAAGGAAGATGTGGCGCGTATCCCCGTGGTGTGGGCGAGCACGCCCACGGTCTTCCGCAAGGAAGTCAAGGGCTATACGCCGGTGGTCTTCCGCTCGTGGTACGAGTACATCTGGATTGACAATCGCTAAGCCGGTTGCGTGAACGACTGCCGGGCCGTGGAATCAAACCGGCCCGGCAGTCTTCTTTCCGCGCGTCGTTGCGCCGAGGCGCAACCCGGCTGTCGGTCTGTGAGGCACAGAGGGTATGACACAATATATCTTGCGACGGTTGATTAGCCTGATCCCGGTGTTGATTGGGGTATCCATCGTCGTCTTTGCCCTCATCCGCATGATTCCCGGCGATCCGGTCACGGTGATGCTGGGGGATCGCGCACGCTTGGAGGATATCGAGCGGGTGCGGGAGGAGTTAGGCTTTAATCGTCCGATTCACGAGCAATACATCGAGTGGATGGGGCGGGTGGTGCGCGGGGATTTGGGCATTTCCATCATCAACCGCACGTCGGTGGCGCGCGAGTTGCGTGCACGCTTGGCGGCGACGTTGGAATTGGTGCTCTTTGGGCTGCTCATCGGTGTGGTGGTCGGGGTGGGGATCGGCATTGTGTCGGCCCTGCGGCGCAATTCGTGGATCGACTTGACCGCCACCGTAGGCGCGCTGTTGGGCGTTTCCATGCCCATTTACTGGTTGGCGCTGATCGCCATTTATGCGTTGGCAGTGAATCGGCAGATTTTCCCGCCCAGCTCGCGCATTGACGCAACTTTTATGGTGGAGCGCACCACCGGCTTTATGTTGATTGATACCTTGTTGATGGGCAATTTCGCTTATTTCCGCAATGCCCTTTGGCATTTGATTTTGCCTGCCACGGTGCTGAGCACCACGGTGATGCCCATCTTGGCCCGCTTGACGCGCGCCAGCATGTTGGAAGTCTTGCGCCAGGACTATGTGCGCACGGCAGAAGCCAAGGGGCTGCGACCACGTGTGGTGGTGATTCGCCATGCCCTGAAGAATGCTTTGCTGCCGATTGTGACTGTCATCGGGCTGCAACTGGGCGGGCTGCTGGGCGGCGCGCTGTTGACCGAGACGATTTTCTCATGGCCCGGTATGGGCTTGTGGACCTATCGAGCCATTCTCAGCCGCGACTACCCGATTGTGCAGGCGGTGGTGTTGGTCAGCGCGACCATCTATGTGCTGGTCAATCTCTTGGTAGATATTTCCTATGCCTACCTGGACCCGCGCATTCGCGTCCAGGGTAGCCGGTGAGGAGGGAACGCATGACGACGAATGCAGCCGCTGCTGCGGACCTCTTTGCCCAAGTCCCGGAGCGCCAGTCGCGCGGGTTGTTCCGCGACGCGTGGCGGCGCTTGATGCGCAGTTGGAATGGTCGCGTGGGGTTGGCGGTGATTCTCTTGACGCTGGTGGTGGGGCTGGCAGCGCCGATTGTGGACCCCTATGATCCCACCATTGACTCGAATCTGGCGATTGCGCGCCAGCCACCCTCCTGGGAGCATCCGTTCGGCACCGACCGGCTGGGCCGCGATGTGATGCAACGCATTATCCACGGCACGCGTATTTCGCTGCTCATTGGTTTTGTGGTGGTCTTTGTCTCCGGCTCCATCGGCACGGTGCTGGGGCTGATCTCCGGCTATTCCGGCGGCTTCGTGGACTGGCTCATCATGCGGATGATGGACGTGTTGTTGGCTTTTCCGGCGATTCTGTTGGCAATTGCCATTGTGGCGGTGCGCGGGCCGGGGCTGACCAATACCATCATCGCGGTGGCGGTGGTGGGCATTCCCGGCTATGCGCGCGTGGTGCGCTCCATGGTGCTCTCCTTGCGCGAACGCGACTATGTGGACGCGGCGCGCATGATCGGCGTGAGCGACGCCGCCATCATGTTTCGCCATATCTTGCCCAATAGCTTATCGCCCATCATCGTGCAGATGAGCTTGGGCGTGGGCGGAGCCATCATCTTTGCCGCCGCGTTGGGTTTTCTGGGCTTGGGCATCCGCCCGCCGCAACCGGAGTGGGGCGCGATGATCGCGGACGGCTTGCCGTTCTTGCGCCAAGCGCCCAACTTGGTCTTCTTCCCCGGTATGGCGATCATGATCACGGTGCTGGGCTTCAATCTCTTCGGCGACGGGCTGCGCGATGCGCTGGACCCTCAGCTGCGGGACTGAGAAGTGATGAACACTTGCCTGCGAACAGGTGACGATTTGTAAAGGAGATGCTGCGTATGGAACGGCTTGCCAGCTTGGCACAACGCCCCTGGGACGGCAGCCCTGTCGCCTATCCCGACCCTGCCATCGAGGTCGTGGACCCGCGCTTCAACCGTTATGTCATCGGGAACACCGCGGTGCAGCGCCTCTATACGGGCTTGCTGTGGGGCGAGGGGCCAGTCTGGTTCGGCGATGGGCGCTATCTACTCTTCAGCGACATTCCCAACAACCGTATCTTGCGTTGGGACGAGGAGACGGGCGCGGTGAGCGTCTATCGCAAGCCTTCCAACTACGCCAACGGGCATACGCGCGACCGCCAGGGCCGACTGATTTCGTGCGAGCATTGGGCACGCCGCGTCACGCGGACCGAGTATGACGGGACCATCACGGTGTTGATGGACCGCTATCAGGGGAAGCGCCTCAATGCGCCCAACGATGTGGTGGTGCACTCCGATGGCTCCATCTGGTTCACCGACCCCGGCTACGGCGCGCATATGGACTATGAGGGCGAGAAGGCGGACTTGGAGTTGCCCTGCAACGTCTATCGCCTGGACCCGGTGAGTGGGCAGGCGACGGTGGTTGCCGATGATTTTGTCAAGCCCAACGGTCTGTGCTTTTCGCCCGACGAGCGCAAACTCTATATTGTGGACACGGGCCGTTCGCACAAGCCCGACCACCCGGCTATCATTCGTGTGTTTGATGTGGTGGGCGAGAAGCTGCGTGGGGGTGATGTCTTCGTGGACATGGGCACGGGCAGCTCGGACGGCATCCGCTGTGACGTGGACGGCAACCTATGGTCCGCGGCGGGCTGGGGCGGTCCAGGCTATGACGGTGTGCAGTGCTTTGCGCCGGACGGCACGCTCATCGGGCGTATTCTCTTGCCGGAGCCGTGCAGCAATCTCTGTTTCGGCGGGCGCTTCAAGGCGCGCCTTTTTATGACCTGTGGTCAATCGCTCTACAGCGTGTTTGTGAATACGCGCGGGGCGCAGACGCCCTGAGCGCGGACCGTTGTTTTTGCGTGAATCACCGGCACCGGCAGCCTGCGCGCTGCCGGTCTTGCTTTGCCGCGCGGCGCTGTGCCGCTGCCTAGAAAGGCACTCAAAGGTCAATCGTCATGAGCAGCAAGCTGAAAGTTGCCTTTGCCGGCGTCCATCGCGCCAGTTCGTTTTTTCGCGCCTTTCGCACCCACCCGGAGACGGAGATTGTCGCGCTGTGCGATGTGCACGCGCCGACGCTCGCCGAGGCGGGGCGCAGCATCGGGGTGACCCAACTCTATACGGTCTATGAGCAGATGCTGGATGAGGCTAAGCCTGATGCCGTGGTGGTGGCGACGCCCATGCATTTCCACGCCATGCAGGCGATTGCCGCGCTGGAGCGGGATATCCACGTCTTGAGCGAGGTGACCGCCTGCGTAAGCCTGGACGAGGCGCGCTGGTTGACCCAGGCGGCGCGGCGTTCGCGTGGCGTTTATATGATGGCGGAGAACTACATCTATCGCAAGGAGGTGGTGCTGGTCCAGGCGATGGTGGAAGCCGGGCTGTTCGGCGAGGTCTACTATGCCGAGGGCGAATACCTGCACGAACTCAAAGAGCTGAACGAGATCACCCGCTGGCGACGGCGCTGGCAGACGGGCATCGACGGCATCACCTATGGCACGCACAGCCTGGGGCCGATCCTGCGCTGGATGCCCGGCGATCGCGTCGTGCGTGTCTGCTGCGCGGGCAGCGGGCACCACTATCTAGATCCCCGAGGCGAGGCCTACGAGAACCAGGACACCTGCGTGATGTTGGCCCAAACCGAACGCGGGGCCTTGATCAAGGTTCGGGTGGATATGCTCTCAGAACGCCCACACGCGATGCACAACCACTGTCTGCAAGGTACAAA
>CAKZVN010000139.1 GCA_937922105.1 uncultured Litorilinea sp. | reverse complement strand
CGCGCAGATAGCGGCTGACGAGCGGCAACGCTAGGCCGCGCTCACGCTCGATCAAGAAGCCGTAGCCACCCTCCAGGATGACCGTCGCCGCTTCGCACCAGCGCGCAGCGGCCTCCGGCTCCTCCATCTGCGCCGCCAGCGCGGCGTGATAAAGGGCGACACGCGCCTCTTCAAAACGCAGCCCTGCTGCGCCGGTTAACTCACGAATGGTCGCCAACTCGCTCCGGGCTGCACGCAGGTCGCCTGCACCCCAAACCGCGCGCGCCAATTCCACCCGCGCCACCACCTCCAAATAGGTGAAACCGCTGCGCTGTGCATGGCGAATCGCGTCGTCTGCCCAGCTACGCGCGGCGGGGATGTCGTCTTGCAAGCGCGCCAAGCGCGCATACTCCACGCGCGTCCACACGGCCAGAATCGGGCTGCCCACGTCCTCGGCAACGGCGCGCGCCTGGGGCAAATGGCGGGCGGCCAACTCCACGTCCTCTTCGTCCAACGCCAGCCGCGCCACATAGCAGCAGCGGATCCCGTCGAAAAACGAGCCGGGGGCGACAATTTCCTGCAACTCCGCCAGCGCCTGGCGCGCCTGGTCGCGGTCGCCGATGAGACGATAGATCTCTGCCCGGATCATGGGATAGCCCCAGTCGTTGATGCCCAGGCGGCGGCTGATCCGGTGCGTTTCTGCCGAAGTAGCCAACGCAAGATCAAAGCGTCCGCGCAGGCTGTAGACGATGGAGGCCAAGCCATGCAGTGCGCGGATCTGCCCGTCGCCGTCCCCGACCTCCCGACTCAAGTCCGCGGCACGGTGAAAATAGTCTTCAGCCAGGTTGAGATCGTTGGCATAGCCTGCACACATCCCCAGTACAATCAACGCCTGTGCACTCCCCGGCGCGCGGGCGTGTATCTCCAGCGCTGCATTCGCCAACTGCGCGGCGTGGTCAAGGCGACCCATCCGGATGTGGAGATAGGCCAAGCGCGCCAACGCGGCGCACTGCGCCGCCCGGTCGCCCTCCTGCTCGGCCAAGCGCAGCGCAGCCTCCGCCGCGGTAAAGGCCGCGGCGATTGCCCCGACCGCTTCGGCGTCACGGCTCGCCTGGTACAATTGCTCGATCTGGGCGTTCATGTCGGCGTTCATGGCAAACCAGTGGCGCAGGGTGACCCTGCGCGCCGGAATGTTAGGCGTGTGCGCTCCGCTCCGCAGGCGTCAACACCTCCAGTACTTGGCACGCCAGCTCATAGCGACCGAAGCTGGGCATCAGATAGACGCCCTGCACATGGGGCAATTCCTTGAGTTCCAGCAGCAGCTCCTGCGCCATCTTGACGCCCTCCTGCCGCCCGTTTGCCCCCGCCAAGCGCATGCGTTCCAGCGTTGCCTCGGTGAGGGTGATGCCCGGTACTTCGTTGTGCAAAAAGGTGGCGTGGCGATGCCCCTGCAACGGCAGCACGCCGATGAGAACCGGCACGGGAAACTCACCGTAGCGTTCTTCATAGAGCGCCAAGAAATTGCGCCATAACTGTGGGTCATAGATGGGCTGGGTCATGGTGAAGTGTGCGCCGCCGCTCACCTTCTGGTGAAAGCGGTCCACCTCCTGCCCCAGGTCGGGCCGCGTCGGGTCGCACGCCACGGCAATCGTAAAACCGCCCTTGCGGCCCATCTCGCGCCCCGCAATGTCATAGCCCTGGTTAAAGGTGTGTAAAATCTTCACCAAGCCAATCGAGTCCACATCATAGACCGCCGTGCTCTCCTGCATATCCCCCAGGCTGGGTGGGTCGCCGGTGAGCGCCAGCACATTGCGTACCCCCAACGCGTGCGCGCCGATCAGATCGGACTGCAACGCCATCAACGAACGGTCGCGCGTCGTGAAGTGCAGGATGGTCTCGATCTCCACCTGCTGCTGAATTTGGATACAGAGCGCCAGCGCGCCCATACGCACACGCGCCATCGGGCTATCCGCCACATTGACCGCGTCTGCGCCCACAGCTTTGGCATGGCGCGCGCCCTCCAGTTGCTTTTCCGCAGTAAAGGCGCGCGGTGGGTCCACCTCCACGCTGATCACAAACTTCCCTGCGCGCAGCTTTTGGAGCAGCCCGGTCGCGCGCGCCTCCTCGCCCTCGTCGAAGTCCGCGGCTTCCCCTACGCGTAACTCCGGCAGCGCATCTCCCAGCACCTGGATGGAGGGTGCGGCAGCCTGGGCCAGGTGTGCGTCCAGCGCCATGCGCATGGCGCGAATGTGCATGGGCGTTGTGCCGCAACAGCCGCCCAACAACCGCGCGCCGCGCGCCAAAAACGCCGGCACATGTTCGGCGAAATACTCCGGGCTGGAGGGATAGTAGAGCCGCCCCTCCACCCGCTGCGGGAAGCCGGCGTTGGGCATTGCGCTGAGCAGATGACCCGGCGCGGTCTGCTGCATGGCGTGCAGCGTATCCAGCATCTGGTTCGGCCCCACCGAACAATTGACCCCCACCACATCTGCGCCGGCAGCCAGCAGCCGATGCGTCACCAAATCCGCAGGTTGGCCCGTCGGGGTCAAGCCGTCGCCCGCATAGGTCATAGATGCCACAATGGGCAGATCACACAGGCTGCGCGCCACCTGCACCGCGATCTCCAGTTCGGTCACATCGCTGAAGGTCTCCATGAGCAGCAGGTCGGAGCCGGCCTCCCACAACACCCCGATCTGCTCACGAAAGGCCTCGGCGACCGCCTCACGTTCCGCGGGGCTGTTCCAGTTAAAGCGCCGCCCCAACGGCCCCACATTGCCGCCGATAAAAAGACTGCGCCCCGCCACCTCGCGCACATCGCGCACCAGCCGTACCGCCTTGAAGTTCAGCTCGCGCACCTTGCCTTCCAAGCCATGTTGCGCCAGACGAAAGCGATTGGCACCGAAGGTGTGGGTGGTGATCACATCCGCACCCGCCGCGGCATAGGCCTGGTGAATCCCCGTCACCCAGCCGGGCCGGTCCAAGACCAGTTGCTCCAGACATTGTTCGCTGCTTGCCCCGCGCGCAAAGAGCATGGTCCCCATCGCGCCGTCGGCTAGGAGCGGCTGCGTCGCCAGGCGTTGTAAAAACGGGTGCATCGGTTCCTCACCTTTCTACGGCAAATGTGCTATGCAGGCATCCCGACCGCACTTGCCCCTCCCGTATCACATCATCCTGCAAACCGGCAGTCCAGGATGGTCACGGGCTATCGAATCCATGGCGAATGCGCGAGGACCGTCACGCGGAGGGGTCTGCGACGGAGTATCCCCGCCATCGTGGCCGGCGGGCACGGGACCTTCGTCAACGGTACGCCAAGTTATACCATTAAGCGCCGGTTTGCGGTAAAATGACGTGCAGCCCATGCCGGGGTGTGCCGACCTCGTACGCGCCAACTTTGGACGCAGCAGGGCGATCAATCCAATGAATCGAGGCAACGCCGTTCCGGTATGAGTGAATTCACGCCCTTTCCGGGCATGGCGACGCTGCTCTTGGGGATCGAAGACAGCGCCCGCCGCATCCGTTCTATTGTTGGAGCCGGTTTGCAGATCGAATCCGTCCAGGTTCCCCGTGACCCTAAACACGGTGTGCTGCAATTCCACGGCTGGTTGCGCCGCCCAAGCCACGAACTCTTTCCACATTGGATCGCGGCCCTGCGTGAGCTAGGGTACACCCCCATGCTCAGCCAAGCCCATCCCCCGACGACCCAAACGGGCAATCCCCATTCCGGCAACCTGCCCTACGTCGAGCTACGCATCTATGCCGGCGTCCCCCCGCGCATCCCTTCACGACCACTGGTCAACCTGGTCTTGTTCCTGCTCACGGTGGTCAGCACGCTCTTCGTCGGCTCGCTCTATGGCGGGGACCCGGCGCGTATCCAACAGTTGAGCGACATCTTCCTGCCGCAAAACATCCTCCAGGGTTGGCCCTTTGCGCTCACGCTGCTGCTCATTCTGGTGGCGCACGAATTTGGTCATTACTTTGCCGCGCGCTATCACAACGTCGCGGTAACGCTGCCCTTCTTCATCCCCCTCCCCATCGGCTTCGGTACGTTGGGCGCGTTTATCCAGCTCAAGGAACCGGTCCCCGACCGCCGCAAGCTCTTCGACATCGGCGTCGCCGGACCACTCGCCGGGTTGGTCTTGGCTGTGCCGCTGTTGCTCTACGGACTCTCCACCAGCGAAGTCGCCGTACCGCCGCCCATTCCGGGTCTACAGTTGGAGGGCAACAGCATTCTCTACTACTTCGCCAAGATCGCGGTCTTCGGCAAGCCTCTGCCCAATCCCGTCACCGGTGAAGATGTCTTCATGAACCAAGTGACCTTCGCTGCCTGGATTGGGCTGTTGGTCACCGCGCTCAATCTGCTCCCGGTGGGCCAGTTGGACGGGGGGCACACCGTCTATGCCCTCTTCGGTCGCCGCGCCCGCATCCTCA
>CAKZVN010000138.1 GCA_937922105.1 uncultured Litorilinea sp. | reverse complement strand
TCGATGTCCACGTCGTCGGGCACTTCGTGGAGGGGGGCTTCGCCGCGTGGCAGGTCGGGACGGACGCCGGTGCAATTGTCGCACACGCTGCACCGGGTGCGCGGCGGGCTGCCGAAGTGCGCGCTGATGTAGCCGTGGCGACAGCTTTCGCTGGTGGCATAGCCCACCATGTCGTCAATGCGCCGTTGGGCGACCGCGACGTTACGGCTCAGGAGGCGTTCCAAGCGGGCACGCAGGTCGGGTGGGCGCGGGGGCAGGTCAATCAGCATGGCGCGACGGCTGCTCTTGACGGTGAGATAGCCTGCGCTTTCCCAGTTAAGCAGGTGGTTCTCCACCTCGTGCATGGGCCATTCCATGAAGGCCGCGATGTCGCGCGTCTTGAAGGCGGCATCTTGACCGGGGCCGAGGGCAAGCCCTTTGAGCAGATAGAGGAAGTCCGCGTCCCGCTTGGCTGCGGCGCTGAGGCGACGCGGCAGGGTGATGGCGATCTCTTGGGGGAGATCGAAGCCGCGCGTCAGCAAGTCGGCACGCTCCAAGATGCTCACGGCGACGCGAACAGTCGTTTCGTCCAAATTGAGGACTTGTTGCAGACGACGCACCTCGACCGGGCCGAGCACGGAAGCGTCATCAGGCGCACGTGAGTCGCCCGCGTCGCTGTGGATGCCCAGTTGGGTGGCAACGGCCGCGTAGATGCGCTCCAGCAGTTCCACGCTGTATTCGTCGGATTTGGCCCAGCGCCGGAGGTTGGCCCAGTCGTTGTTGCTGTAGAAGAGCACGCCCTGGCTCGGTTTGCCGTCGCGTCCGGCGCGACCCACTTCCTGGTAGTAGGCCGCCAGCGAGCGCGAGGGATGAAAATGGACGATGAAGCGGATGTCGGCCTTGTCAATCCCCATGCCGAAGGCGATGGTGGCAACGATGACACGCGTTTGGCCGACCATAAAGCGATCCTGCACAGCGCCGCGCGCGTCCATGCCTGCATGGTAGGCCTCAGCCTCTACGCCGGCGCCGCGCAAAGCAAAGGCAATCGTTTCGGCCTTGTGCCGGCTATTGACATAAACGATGCCCGGCCCCTGGGTTTGGGTGACGAATTTGAGGAGGGCGGGGAGCTTTTCCTCTTCGTTGTGAAACTGGAGCGCGGAGAGATGCAGGTTGTGGCGAAAGATGTCCAGCGCCATGACCGTCGGGCGACGCACGCCGGTCGCGCTGCCGGGGTCGCGTGCTCCGTCGCGGTGAATGTAATCCACGATTTCATCACGCACGCGCGGCGGGGCAGTGGCGGTCATGGCGAGCGCAGGCGGGTCGCCCAACTCGTGGCGCGCTTCTTGGATGAAGAGATAGTCCGGGCGGAAATCATGACCCCAGAGGCTGACACAGTGGGCCTCGTCTACGACAAAGAGCGCCACGCCTGCGCGGCGCAAGGTGCGCAGGAAGCCGAGTTGGCGCAGGCGCTCCGGCGCGACGAAGATCAACCGGTAGTCGCCCGCCACGATGCCGCGCAGCCGTGCTTCCTGTTCCGCGTCGGTGAGGGTGCTGTTGATGAAGGTGGCGCGGCGACGCACACTTGGGGGAAGGCTTTCGACCTGGTCTTTCATGAGCGCGATGAGTGGGCTGACAACCAGGGTTGGTTTGGGCAGCATGAGGGCGGGAAGCTGATAACAAAGCGACTTGCCCGCACCGGTGGGCATGACGGCGAGGACCGACTCGCCGCGCAAGACGGCGGCGATGGTCTCTGCCTGGCCCTCGCGCAGTTTGGTGAAGCCGAAGTGGCGCGCCGCTTCGAGCTGGATCGTGCGGCGCTCGTCGCGGCTGAGCGGGATGGATTCAGGTCCGGAGAGATGGCGATAGAGCGCGGCGGCGTCGCCTGCGTGGGAGAGGTCATGGTCCAGATAAGGACGCAGCTTGGCGGCGAGATCGGCAGTCCGTAAAGCGCGGCGACGCGCCATCTCCAGACGCACAGCCTGTGCGCTTTCGTGGTTGCCCAGAGTATCGTGCAGCTCGGCGAGCAAAGCCAGGTCACGGTCGGCGATGAGGGCAGGGACACCTGCGCCAAAACGGTCCACCAGGTCCTTGCACAACGCCAGATCACTGGCTGCACACGCTAGGCGCGCGAGAGTCAGCATCAATACCGGCTCACCGGGCCGATGGGTTAGACAGACTTCTATCAAAGCACGCGCACGGGCAAAATCGTGCTGGGCGGCAAAGACCTCGGCGGCGGCGCAGACCGCTTCCACGTGGCGTGGGTGGGTCGCGGCCAAATCCTCGGCGACGGCAAGGGCATGGTCGGCGTGACCGCTTGCCAGGAGCGCGCGCGCTTCCTGGGCTTGGCTGGCGATGGTGGTGCTGCGCCGCTGGCGACGCTCGATGGTCTCTAGGGCGCGTGCGGCATCCCCTTGAGCCAGCGCGGCTTGGGCTTGGTAGTCTAAGAGAAAGAGGAGGGGGCCGTGGATTTCGCGTAGATATTCGACGACTTGGGCAAGGTCTGCCATCTCGTTCCAGTCGAGTAGATACTCCAACAACTGGTCGCGCAGATCGGGGGGGAGCGCGGCCAACTGGTCGGGCGCGAGCCGGAACGTGGTGAGCAACGGGGATGTACCGCCCTGCGCAGCGCGGGGTAGATCGGCGGGCGCGGACGGTGTAGTCGAGGCAACGGATGATGGCGGCATGGCGCGCTTGGGACAGCTTTCTAGCGGACCGGATCACGGGGCCGCGAGCGCACCATACCCGAAGCCCCGGACGTTGTCAACCGGAAGCGCTGCGCGCGGAAGGAGAGCGCCCCAGCACCGGCGAATCGGCGTTGCGCACGAATCGGGTGCTGGAGCAAATCTGGGCGGGTCGTTTACCAGCAGGTCATGGAGGCTAGGAAGAGTTCGCGCAGGTCCTCCGCCGAGGCAGGACGGGGCGATAGTTTGGTGACACGGTGCTGGGGCAGTGTGCCGGCGACCAAGGCGTCCACGTCCCCCGGTCCATAGCCGAGCGCGGACAAGCCGTTGGGCATACCGGTCTGTTGCATGATCTCGACGAGTTTGCCTGCGATGAGGTCACCGGCGTCTTCGGGGGCGGCGCCGCGTGTGTCTACGCCCATGAGCCGCGCAGCTTCCAGGTGGAGTTGCGGGTTGGTGGGCGCGGTGAAACGGAAGACGGCGGGCGCGTTGACGATGACCGCCATGCCGTGGGGAACCAGCGGGTGATCCACTTTGTAGCCGGCGGGGATGTAGGATTTGACCATGCCGGCCACGGGATAGGCCATGCCGTGGGGGAGATGGACGCCGGCGTTGCCGAAGCCGATCCCGGCAATCGCCGCAGCCAAGAGCATCTGGCTGCGCGCTTCGTCGTCCTCGGGGTCGTGGACAGCGCGCACCAAGTAGCGCGAGGTGAGTTCGATGGCCTGGGATGCCCAAATGTGGCTGATGGGGTTGGCGCCCTGGTAGGCCGGGCGCAGTTTGGGATGCTCCGGCGCGGGGCGTTGGGTGTAGGGCAGGGCAGTGAGCGATTCCAGCGCGTGGCTGAGCACATCCAACCCGCTACAAGCGGCTACCAACTTGGGCAGGGTGCGGGTGTTGTTCGGGTCAATGATGCCCAGGACGGGGCGCAAAGCGCGGTGGGCGATGCCTGTTTTGGCGTGGAGTGGTTCGTAATCGAAGATGGCGACGCCGGTGGTCTCGCTGCCTGTGCCTGCGGTGGTAGGGATGGCGATGAGCGGTTTCAGTCTGCCGGGGACGGGTAATCCTTGACCGATGGGTGGGTTGACGTAGGCCAAAAATTCGGCGGGATAGGTGGCGTAGAGGTTGGCGGCTTTGGCGGTGTCCATGCTGGACCCGCCGCCGACTGCCACGTAGCCGTCGAAGTTGCCGTCTACGGCAAAGCGGATGGCGTCTTGGAAGGAGGCTTCGGTCGGCTCGACGCGACAGCGGTCGTAGAGCACGGCGTCAATGCCCTCGGTGCGCAGGGCCTCCAGCGTGATGGCGACTGGTTCGCTGGCAGCGAGGTTGGGGTCGGTGACGACCATGACACGTTTGGCGCCCAACGCAGCCATGTCGGCGCCAACTTCACGAGTTACACCGGGGCCGAACTTGATGCTGGAGGTATCCATGGTGAATGCAGTTTCGAGGCGCATGGTGCAAACTCCTTGCTAGTAGGTGCGATGGCGCACGGGGCGCAGGGATCAGGCAGACGATAGGTCGAGGGCCATGATGGTCATGCGCGCGCCCCGGTAGTCAACCTGTTCGGTGATCGCCCACCCCATGGCTTGATAGAAGCGGATGCGGTCGTCGCTGGTATAGAGCCAGAGGCGCGTATGCCCCAGCGCAGCGGCTTCGTCTACGACGCGGCGGACCAGGGCGCGACCGACACCGCGCTGGCGATGGGCCGGGGTGACGTAGACGGAGGCGAGCCAGGGGGTGAGCTGCGGGCGGATGGTCATGTCCTCGGCGACCAGTGAGGCGGTGCCCACCGGTTCGTCACCGAGTAGGGCAACCAACACAGTAGGGACAGCGGCACGGTTCAGATTGGCGCGCAGACGTGCCAGGCGTTTTTCCAGGGTGGAATTGGGCGAAAGATAGCCGAATTGGTCGTGCAGCCAGCGGGCAACTTGCGGCACATGGGCCGGATAGTCGGCCAAGTAGGCAAGGGTGAGCGCGGCATCGGTCATGCGCGTGTGCTCCTGGCTAGGGACACTTGAATGGCATCCGTGTGTAGCAGGCGAGGCTGTCTGCATCGTACCATCGCGCCTGCGTGTGAGCAAGCCGCTGACCTTGTGGTGGGCGACTCCAGGTCTGCAAGTTCTCGTGGTATGATTTTTTTATGAGGTGACTCCAGTTCGAGACCGACTGCCCTGTCCGCCCGGCCTATCGAATGCCGGTTTTCGGTGGAAAAGGAGTGGAGGTTATGCGCCGGTTTTTTCGACGGCCGATCAGTGTGCTCTTGCTTGTCGTGCTGGCGACAGGTTGTGGCGCCGTGCAGGCGGAGAGTCTGCCTGCGATTGATCTTGGCGTGCGCACGCCCTTGCCAGAGATGGCTGCGACGACAGAAATACAACCACTGCGCTTGGCGGTGGCTGCCATTCTATCACCGATGGGCACAGCCGACAGTTATCGGACGTTTGCGAATTACTTGGGCGAAGCCATCGGGCGTCCGGTTGAGTTGATCCAGCGACGGACCTATGCGGAGACGAATGCGTTAATCGCGGCGGGAGAGGTAGACTTGGCATTCGTCTGTACCAGTGCGTATGTGGAAGGACTAAAGGACGCCAGTATGGACTTGCTGGTTGCGCCTATCATCGAAGGGCAAACGGTCTATTATTCGGACCTGATTGTGGCGACGTCCCATCCGGCGCTCAGTATGGCCGATTTGCGTGGAAGCACTTTTGCCTTTACCGACCCGATGAGTTTGAGCGGTCGTGTCTATCCGACCCATCTGGTGCAGCAGATGGGGGAAGAACCGAGTACTTTCTTTTCCACGATTTTTTTCACTTATTCGCACGACCGTGCAATTGAAGCGGTTGCGGCTGGGGTTGCGGACGGTGCTGCAGTAGACAGTCTGGTCTTGCGCCATGCGTTGCGCCGTGATCCGGCGCTTGCGGGCAAAGTGAAAGTAATCCACAGGTCGCCACCTTTCGGTATCCCACCGGTGGTAGTACCGGCAAGCCTGCCCCTGCGCCAACGCGCGCACTTGCAGAATCTCCTGCTGACCATGCATGAGGATCCGGCGGGCCGCGCGATTCTTAATGAGTTGGGGATCGATCGCTTCGTGACCATGCCGGTGAATGCTTATGACCAAGCCGGCGATCTGGTACGACGGACGCCACTGGAGACACTTGTGTTCGGGGAGAGCGGGCAATGAATCTGACTCTGGATTTACCGCGTGTGCGGCCCTTATGGCGGCGTTCGACACGGCGGCTATGGCTGATTTTGGGCGGTGTCAATATCCGCACCAAGATTTTGGGAATCGTCTTGATCATGACCGCGGTGTTGGGATTGACTGTGACATGGCAAGTTCGCGCAGTGATGCAGCGCGTCTTCATGGGTGAACTGGAGAACCGCGGGCTTTCGGTGGTGAGCGACTTGGCGGCGCGCAGCATTGATCCGATATTGCTTCGGGACATGTATGGTCTGCATCAACTGATTCACGAGACGGTGGCGAACCACCCTGACGCGCTTTATGCATTTGTGTTGGACGGCAACGGGCGCGTGTTGGCCCACACGTTTGGCGATTCTGGTTTTCCAACCGAGTTGTTGGATGCGTTACCCTGGACACCTGTCATGTTTCATGAAGGGATCGGCATCGGGTATGTCCGCTACCGATCCGGTGAGGTTGTGGTACATGATTTTGCCGCGCCCATCTTCCCGGAGCGTGGGGAAACAGTCCGTTTGGGTTTAACCGAGCAACGGTTGACTGGCATTGTCAATGCAACCACGCGCCAGATGTTGATGACGACATTGGTGGTGGTGGTGGCGGGCATTGCCGCAGCGATGTTGCTGACGTGGCTGTTGACGCGACCGATCTTGGCGTTGGTCGCCACGGCCCAACGCATCGGTCGCGGGGACCTCTCCGCGCGCGCGGAACCGTGGGCCAACGATGAGATTGGCGCGCTGGCGCGTGCGTTTAATCAGATGGTCGCGGACCTGGAAGCGGGCCGGCGGGCGATTGCTGAAAAGGAACAGGCGCGTACCCAGTTGCTGCAAAAGCTGATTACAGCCCAGGAAGAGGAGCGCCGGCGCATTGCGCGCGAATTGCACGACGGTGTGGGACAGGTGTTGACTTCCTTGATTGTCGGCAACCAGATGGCGGCCCAACAAAGCGCTGCAACCAGCCCGGCGCTCAGCGCCAAGAATCGGGAGTTGGCGGAAATTGCATCGGAGACTCTGCAGGATGTTCGTTTGTTGAGCCGACAACTACGGCCGAGTTTGCTGGACGATCTGGGTTTGGCAGCGGCATTGGAGCGCTATCGCGAGGATTTTGCCCAGATGTATCCGGGATTGGCGGTAGACCTTCACTGTGAACTGGGAGAGCGGTTGCCGGGGATGGTGGAGATTACGCTCTATCGGATTTTGCAAGA
>CAKZVN010000137.1 GCA_937922105.1 uncultured Litorilinea sp. | reverse complement strand
TGCTTTTCGCGGTGACGCCGTACTACCCGGCGGCGCTGGTGTTGTCGGGCCTGCTGGGTGTGGGCTTCATGTTTGTCTATACGTTACTCAACACGCTGTTGCAGACCAACTTGGTGGATGAGATGCGCGGACGTGTCTTGAGCCTCTATACGCTCACCTTTTTCGGTTTTACCCCGTTCGGCAATCTCCTGGTCGGCGCGATGTCGGAGACATTTGGGCTGAGCACAGCGCTGATCACCTCGGCGGCGGCGTGCCTGCTCTTCGGCGGTGCGGTCTTGTTGTGGACACCGTCGGTGCGGCGGTTGCCGTAAGTCGCCGCCGCACCGCGGGAGCCAGCTTACGCTTGTGTGCCGCCGGCGTGTGCAGCCAATTGCGCCAATTCAATACAGACGACCGTAGCGCGCGCCATGTCCTGGAGGGAGATGTATTCCAGGGGGCCGTGCAGGTTTTGCATCCCTGTGAAAAGATTGGGGGTGGGGAGACCGCGTTCGGTCAACTGGGAGCCGTCGGTGCCGCCGCGCACGGCGCGATGAACCGGCTCTAGCCCGGCGCGGCGGATGGCGATCTCCGCCAAGCGCACCGGGGTCGGGTCCTGTTCCAGCCAATAGCGCATGTTGCGATATTGGGGGGTGATGGCGCAGGCGACTTTGGCACGCGGCTCGGACGCCGCCAGCGCGTCGCAGGCCTGGCGCAGGAGATCGCCGTGGCTTTGCAGCCCCGCAAGCTCAAAGTCGCGCAGGATGAAACGCAACTCGGCTTCGGCGGCGTTGCCGTTCATTTGGTAGAGATGAATGAAGCCTTCGCGCTCGCGCGTGGTTTCCGGGGTGCGGGTGTGTTGGGGCAAAAAGGCGACGAGCTTGGCGGCGAGGGTCAGGGCGTTGACCAGGATGCCCGCGGCTGTGCCGGGATGGGTCGAGACGCCGGTGATGGTGACGACCGCTTTGTCCGCAGAGAAAGTCTCGAAGGAGATTTCCCCGGCGACACTGCCATCCAGTGTATAGGCGAAGTCGGCGTTGATGTCTTCCAAGCGGATATGGCGCACGCCGCCGCCGATCTCCTCGTCGGGGTTGAAGCAGACGCGCAGCGTGCCGTGGGGGATGGAGGGGTTACGCAGGAGGTAATCCGCCATGGTCATGATGATAGCGATACCCGCTTTGTCATCCGCGCCCAAGAGGGTCGTGCCGGACGCGGTGACGAGGTCTTCGCCGATCTTTGCGTGGAGATAGGGGAATTCGGCGGGCGTGAGGACCTGGGACGGGTCGTCGGGAAGGACGATGGGGTCACCGGTATAGCGGCGGTGGACAATGGGTTTGACGTCCGTGCCGGAGAAAGCAGGCGCAGTGTCTACGTGGGCGAAGAAGGCGATAGTGGGGGCGGGGTCGGGGGAGGTGGCAGGGATGGTGGCGATGACGCAGCCGTAGTCGGTAACGGTGACGTCACTGGCGCCGATCTCGCGCAGTTCCTGGGCGAGGAGATGGACCAGGTCCAGTTGTTTGGCAGTGCTGGGGATGGTGTTGGTAGATTCGTCGCTTTGGGTATCTATGCGGACGTAGCGCAGGAAACGCGCTTCCAAATCGGGCAGGAATTGGTCGAAATGCATGGCTGGCTCCGGTATATGTGCATGGCGGTAGGGTCTCGCTGCCGGTACCGTTGAGGGACCGACACTGACATGAAATGCACATCGTTTGTCACGTTAAGTGAAACGAAGCGTCCCACTTACTAGCGGGACTGCTTCCGCGCAACCTCGTCGGCATGACCACACGGTTGCAACTGTTGTCCCCTCAACTTCCGATGTGCGGAGGATAGGGTGATCTTGCCGCAGAATGGGCCGGAGATCAAGAATGTTGCAGGGCGTAAGGTTGCGTAGGGCACCGGGCGGTGGCACAATAGCCAACCGTGGCACGTTGTGGATTCGTGGTTGATTTGGTGTGCCTGCGCAACCGGCGCACAGGCACGAGGACCGACAGAGGAAGGATGTGCGTGTGGCGTTGACCACCCCGACGCAGGCGGAGGGTGCGCAGGCTATGCTGCGCGACGGCGTAGAGGCCAAGCCGCCTCAGCGACTTTTTATCCCGGGGCCGACAGATGTGTTGCCCGCGGTGATGGCGGCGCAAGTTGCGCCCATGATCGGGCATCGCAGCGATGCGTTTGAGTCGCTCTTTGCCAAAGTGCAAGGGCAATTGCGCGCGCTCTTCGAGACGGACCAGCGCGTCTATGTGGTAGCGGCGTCGGGATCGGCGCTGCATGAGGCGTCCATTCGCAATGCGGTGGGCGGTCGTGTGATCAATTTCGTCAACGGCGCGTTCAGTCTACGCTGGCATGAGGCGACCGTGGGCTGCGACAAGGAAGCCATCCGCGTCGATGTGGCGTGGAATCGGGCGGTGACCGCGCCGATTGTCGCCGAGGCGCTGGCAGCCGCGTTGGCGGACGGTCCGGTGGACGCGGTGACAGTGGTGCACAATGAAACCAGCACCGGGGTGATCAGCCCGATTGACGAGATTGCTGCGACGGTGCGCCGGCTCAGCCCGGAGACCCTGGTGCTGGTGGACGCCGTTTCGTCCTTCGGCGGGACACGCATCCCCTTCGACGCGTGGGGATTGGACGTGGTGTTGACCTCGTCGCAGAAGGCGTTGGCTTTGCCGCCGGGGTTGGCTTTTTGCGCGGTGAGCGACCGGGTATTGGCGCGTGCGGCGCAACTCAAGGGGCGGGGCTGGTATTTCGACTTTCTCAACCTGGAGAAGGCGCTGCAGAAAAGCACGACGCCCTCGACGCCGGCGATCTCCCTGATGTGGGCGCTGAGCGCACAATTGGACCGCATCTTTGCCGAGACCCCGGCGGCACGCTATGCGCGGCACGCGTATTTGGCGGACTTGACGCAGCGCTGGGCGCTGGGACATGGCTTCGAGTTGGCGGCGGAGGAGGGCTATCGCTCGCCTACGGTGACGAATGTCGCCAACAACCTGGGCATTCAGGTCGGCGCGCTCAACAAGCATTTGGCCCGGCTGGATATGGAAATTTCCAACGGCTACGGGGTTTTTAAGGACAAGGCCTTCCGCATTGCGCACATGGGCGAGGCGACGGAGGCCGACATGGTGCGGCTCTTTGCCGCCATGGATGACTACTTGGCAGGCGCAACCGGCTGATTCTCACGTCGCAACGCGGCGCAACCCTGGACGGAGCAACCGAATGGCAGCAAATGGGGAGAATGGGGCGCGGGAGCCGATTGACCTGCGCAGCGACACGGTGACCAAGCCGACGGACGCGATGCGTGCCGCCATGGCAGCCGCGGAGGTGGGCGATGATGTCTATGGCGAGGACCCCACGGTCAACCGGCTGGAGGCGTTGGTCGCCGAGATGCTGGGGATGGAGGCGGCGGTCTTTGTCGCCAGCGGGACCATGGGCAATCTGATCGCCGTGTTGAGCCATTGCGGGCGCGGGGATGAGGTGATCCTCGGCGACCGCGCGCATATCTTCCGCGCCGAACAGGGCGGGATTTCTGCGCTGGGGTCGGTGCATCCGCATACGCTGCGCAATTTGCCCGATGGCACGCTTGACCCTGACGAGGTGGTGGCGGCGATCCGGGCGGATGATTCGCACCAGCCGGTGACGC
>CAKZVN010000136.1 GCA_937922105.1 uncultured Litorilinea sp. | reverse complement strand
GCTCGCCCCGCGCCAGCCGCTTAACCCCGCGCCCTACGCCATCCACGCGTTGAGCGCGGGGAGCGTGCCGTGGAGCGGCGTCACCGACGCGCCGGTCTACAGCGCGGGGACAGGGCTGCAACTGGTGGGCAGCCAATTCCGCGTCCTCTTCGGCGGCAACGGCAGCGCGACGACTGTGGCACGCAGCGACCACAATCACTTCGGCCAAACTTGGAGCGGCGCGGTGGATGCTCCCGCGCTGCATATCATCAACACCCTCAACAGCGGGGAGGCGATTGCGCTCGTGCTCGACAGTGCGGGGACGATAGGTCTTGGCGTGCGTAGCCAATTCTGGGGAGTCTACAGCCAAATCACCGGTACCACGGGGTATCCGATCTACGGCGTCGGCGGTAGCTATGGCGTCCATGGTGAGGGCTTCAACGGTGTGTCCGGCATCTCGAAAGCCCTGGTGCCTGGTGCGACCAACGGGGTGTATGGTGAAGCCAGGAGTACGCAAGGGCGCGGCGTCTTCGGGACCGTCAGCCATCCCACCGGGGTGACCGCCGGGGTCTATGGAGAGAGCGTCTCCAGCAGCGGGCGCGGCATCTTTGGGACCGCCACTCACCCCACCGGCACGACGTATGGCGTCTTTGGTCAGGCTGCTTCCAGCAGCGGGCGCGCGGTCTACGGACGCGCCAGCAGCGGCAGCGGGATGACTTACGGCGTCTTCGGTCGCGCCGACTCGGTATCAGGCCGTGGCGTCTACGGCGTGGCGACGGCTGTCAGCGGGACGAACTACGGCATCTATGGGCAGACCAATTCCGCGAACGGGTTTGCCGGCTACTTCTCGGGCAGGGTCCAGGTGGTGGGCACCTTCAGCAGCAGCAATAAGTACTTTCTAATTGACCACCCGCTGGACCCCGCCAACAAGGTATTGCGCCATGCCTCGGTGGAGTCGTCGGAGATGCTGAACCTCTACAGCGGCAATGTCACGCTGGACGGCAACGGTGAAGCTGTGGTCACCGTGCCCGATTGGTTCAGCGCGCTCAACACCGACATCCGCTACCAACTGACAGCCATCGGCGCGCCTGCGCCCACTCTCTACATCGCCGAAAAGCTCACCGGCAACCGCTTTCGCATCGGCGGCGGCGCGGCGGGCCAAGAAGTCTCCTGGCAACTCACCGGGGTGCGTCACGACCCCACGGCGCGCTACCTCCCGCTCATCGTCGAGGAGGACAAGCATGGCGAAGAGCGCGGGCGCTATCTGCTGCCGGCGGCATACGGTCAACCGCGCGAGTTGGGGGTAACCTATCAGCTTGACGAAGCAGACACCGAGTAGACGCGCTCTGCTCAGCGCGCGGCCAGTGCCTCCCGCAACTCCGGCTCCAGGTGCATGGCCTGCGCGGTGAAGGCTTGCTCCAGGTGGGCCGGAGTGCGCGCGCCCACCAAGACCGACGTGACGCCCGGCTGGTGCAAGACCCAAGCCATTGCCAAGTGAGGCATGGCGATGCCTGTGGCGGCGGATTGGGCGCGCAGGTTTTCCAACACGCGCCAGCCCATGGGCTTGAAGTAGATGGACTGATGACCGGGCAGACGACCAAAGCGGGTATCCTCGCCGGGCGCAGTGTCGGGGGAGTACTTGCCGGTGAGGAAGCCCGCGCCCAGGGGGCTGTAGGTGATGACCGCCACCTCTTGGTCGGCGCAGAGGGGCAGCAACTCCAACTCGATGTCGCGCTCCACCAAGTTGTAGTTGGGTTGCACGGACTCCATGCGTGCCCAGCCGTGTACATCCTGTTGCCAAAGCGCCTTGGCCAATTGCCAACCGGCAAAGTTGCTACAGCCGATGGCGCGCGCCCAGCCGCGTTCCACGACTTCATGGAGCGCTTCCAACATCTCGTTGAAGGGCACGTCCGGGTCGAAGCGGTGCAACTGAAAGAGGTCCACTTGGTCCACTTGCAGCCGGCGCAGACTGGCTTCCGCCGAGGTCAGGATGCGCTCCGCGGTGAGATGCCCGCTGACTTTGGTGGCGAGGACGATGCGATCCCGCGTCCCACGCGCGCGTAACCAACGCCCCACCACCGTCTCCGATGCGCCCGCGCCATAGGCCTCGGCGGTGTCGAAGAGCGTGATGCCGCGTGCCAGTGCTTCGTCCATCACGGCGAATGAGGCTGCCTCGTCAATCTCGCGGCCGAACGTGACGCAGCCCAAGCCCAGCGCGCTCACGGTCATGCCTGTGCGTCCCAGCGGTCGGTACTCCATGTGTCGCTTCCTTCTCGGTGCAATTTTCTTGGTGACAAGTGAGTGTGGTGAAACGAACAACCAACGCGCCTGCCCAAGCTACCGATCTACTCCCCAGGTAGCAGGCGCAGGCGATAGCCCGCATCGCAGCCGGTCAGGCTGCCTACGGTGGGGGTGACACGCACGAAATAGGTCCCAGCCTGGGCTGCGGTCCACGCGACCTCGCCCGCCCCGGTGCGACTCGCCACGCGGCTGAGGCCGTCGCGGTCCAGCAGGGTCACTGCCGGCGTCACACCGGGTGACAGTTCGTCCACCGCCACGCGCAGCGTCTCGCCCCCGTCCAGGTCTACGCTAAACCAGTCCTCATCATCGGGGATATCCAGCAGGCGACGCAGCGGCGGATCGCCAGGGCGCAGCGGGTGCGCGGCATAGAAGCCGTCGTCCGGCTCCCAGGCATCGGCAGGGCAACGCAGCGGCGCCAAGAGCGCAAAATCGCCCAGGCGGTCGCTCCCGGCGTAGGCAACGCTCTTCTCCACATCCACCACTGTAGGCAGCGGCGTCCACTCGCCCGCGCCGCCGTTATGATAGAGCAAGAGCGCGTCCAGGTCCAGATGGCGCGTCTCGGCGTCCAGGAACAGTACGGTCAAGGCTATGGGGCGCGCCAACTGGGGAGTAGGCCCGGCAAACGCGCCGCCGTTGAGCCAATCCAGCACCTGGACGCGGAAGGCGCGGCCCACGCTGCGCAAGGGCGCAGGGGGCGTCACCGTCGCGCCGCCCGGCCCAAGCTCCACACGCACCTGTCCCGCGACTGCGCCGGGCGGGATTTGGAGCGTGACACTTTCAGCCGCATCGCGCAGCACTGCGCCTTCGCTGCCCAGCAGGATCACCTCGCTGATGGGGTTGAAACGCCAGAAACGCCGCGAAGGCGGCCCGCCATGCAGCGCGACCCACGGGTCGGCCTCGCTGCCTGCCCAGCCGAAGGGGTCCACCGGCAGGTCAATCTTCTCACCATCCCAGCGCCCATTGCCGTCATCGCGGTGCAAGGCAAAGTGCAGGTGAACGCCGAAGCTGTTGCCGGTGCTGCCCATGTTGCCCAGCACCGTCTCACGCGTGACCCAGACCGGGGCCGTGCCTACCGCCGGACGGTCCAGGTGGCTATAGCGCGTGAAGTAGCCGTTGTCGTGGTAAAGCACCACCTCGTTGCCGTAGCCGCCATTGCACCAACGGTCACCGTCGGTGCAATGGCTCACCACCGCCGCCACCCGGCCCGGCGCGGCAGGGAGGATGGGGATCGGCTCGAACACGTCGGGTGTCGCCGGGTCGGGGTCGCGATAGGGGAAGTCAATGCCGTCGTGACCGTCATAACAGCGGCGCTCATAGCAACCCAGGTGCGTCTGATAGGCTCCGGTGCTGCGCACGCGACCGTCCCAGAGCACCATGCGCCCGTTCTTGGCATAGGTGGGCGCGTCATGGTCAAACCAGGCGTCAATCCAGCCGCCTTCGTCGGTGTCGCGCAATAGGCGTAGGAAGGTGGAGGCCGAGCCGTCATAAGCAAAGGGCAAGTCCAAGAAAGCGTCGGCGGCGCTGCCTGGCGCGGCGACAAAGTCTTGGTCGCGCAGATCGGTGAGCAGGCTGACGGTGCGTCGCGGCGGCGATAGGGTGTAGCCCGCTTTGGCCGCGACCAGGCTATAAGTCCCGCCTACCAGCGGAGTCAGGGCATAGCTGCCGTCGTCGCCGCTCACTGCGCGGTGAGGACCGGCTGCCACCACCACCCCGGCGACCGGCGCACCCGCCAGGTCTACAATGCGCCCGCGCACGGCATAGGCGGGCGGGTCGCTGCGCGCGTGGAGATAGAGATGGGGCACGCCGGCTGTGTCCGTGCCGGCAAGCGTGGGGTCCTCGGCGATGAAGGCGATCAACTGCGCGCCCACCACCAGCCCCGCGGGGGCCGTGACCTCGCCCTGCGACTGGCGCGCGGTCCACGGCCCGTCCACCGCCACCGAGACAAGGCTGGTATGGCGCGCGCGGTGGTCGTGTAAGAAGAGGTCTGCCACGCCGTTGCCGTCGCCGCTGACCAAGTTGGTGGCTGCGGAGATGAACGCGACGTAGCGCCCATCCAGCGACAAAACGGGCGACCATGACGCGCGGTTGGCCTGCACACCAGTGGATGCCACGGAAACCCGTCGCGTCTCGCCTGTGGCGCGGTCATGCAAAAAAATATCGGCGACGCCGTTGGTATCGCCCGCGACCAGGTTGCTCGCCTCGGAGCGATACGCGATCCAGCGTCCGTCGCCGGAAAGGACCGGGTCGCTGCTGTCACCGTCGCCCGGTCGCCCGTCAGCGCCGCGCGAGATCAACGTGATGCGCCCGCCGGCGCGGTCTAGCAGATAGATTTGGCGCAGCGTGGGCGACACAGGCACGTCCGGGTCCAGCGTGGGGCCGCGTGCCTGGAAGACGACGAATTGCCCGTCCAGGCTGAGTTGGGGACGCGTGGCTTCGCCGGGATAGGCGCTTCCGTCGGGCAAGCGCGAGAGCAGGGTCGTGGCGCCGCTGCTGCGGTCGTGGAGATAGAGTTGGACGCTGTTGCGCGGGATTCCACCGGCTATGCTGTCGTCCAGATTGGTGGCTGCCGAATGGAAGGCAACCAGGCGACCGTCACCGGAGAGCGCGGGCGGCGGCGCGCCGCCGGGGTCGCCGGAGCGGTCGTTGGCCTGGCGACCGCCGGGGCCGACCGAGACGCGACTGACCAGCCCCGCGGCGTGGTCAT
This sequence comes from uncultured Litorilinea sp., assembly GCA_937922105.1. Taxonomy (GTDB): domain Bacteria; phylum Chloroflexota; class Anaerolineae; order Caldilineales; family Caldilineaceae; genus QEUY01. The sequence continues at coordinate 18,887 of CAKZVN010000136.1, read as the reverse complement.
AGACAAAAGCATCCTGTACCGCGTTGGTGTCGCCTACGACCAGATTCCCAGCCCAGGCGTAAAAGGCAACCGTGCTGCCGTCGGCAGACAGCGCCGGCGCGCCGGACCAACCGTTGCTGAACGCGCCGTCCACCCCCCGCGAAACCAGCGTCAGCCTGCCGGTCGCGCGCGCGTAGAGAAAGAGGTCGTCATAGCCGTTGTCCATTTGCGCGGTGAAGGCCAACAGGCTGCCGTCGGGGGAAAGGGCAACACTGCGCGCGGGGCCGACTCGGCGACCGTCCGTCAACGGGACGCCCAGGCTGGTGCTGATGACTTCGCGGCTGATCAAGGTCTCACTGGTGGAGCGGGACGGAGTAGGTGCGGCGGGCGGCGGCGCCGGTGGGGGATCAGCGGTCGCGACGACCGGCGTTTGCGGCGCAGGCACGGAGAGGGTCTCGCCTGCCAACTGGCGGCGACTTCCCCCTATCCCCCAAAGCAAGCCCAACACCAGCAGCACAGGCAGCGCCGCCCACCAGAGGCGACGGCTCATGGCGCGCGCCCTGCCCGGCGGGCGGTGCCTAGCGTGCCCACTCGCCCCCCTCGCGCGCAGTCATCTGCGCAATGAGCAAGAGCGCGGTCGGCCCCTCCAGCGCCAGCAATAAGGGCAGGCTGCCCTCCAGCGCGTGGATGGTTTGCCACAGCCCCTTTTCTGCGTCGGCCTCCAGCAAGTCCAGCACAAAGCGGGTAAGCGCATGATAGGCGACCGCGGGGTCGTCGGGGAGTGCGCCGTTCCCCGTGCCCGCTTCACGCGGCGCGGCCTGTTCCGCCAGGAGGGTGGCAATGCGCTGGACATGCAGGGTATGGCGGTCGCCGCTGCCTGCGCTCAAGGCCTTGCGAATCTGGGGCAAAAGCGGCCAAACCAGATCGGTGCGTCCCGCAGCCAAAAGCGGGCGCAACAACCCGTCCAGATAGAAGACGATCAACGCCTCGCCCTCCAACAGGCGCGGTGCCCACAGGCAGAGTTGCTCATAGAGCGTCTGGTGTTCCTTGCCCCACGGTCCGCCCTGTTTGAGCAAAGCGCGAAAGCGTAGCCGGTTGTCGCGCAGCCCGTCGTCGTCCAGCCTGGAGCCGAAGAGTCGCTCCATACGCTCGCGCCAGGTCGGCGTTTTGGGCCGGCGCTGGTCGAGCAGACGCAGGGCCATCTCGGGGCGATCAAAGTCGAGATAGACCTCGGCCAAACCCCAGATGGTGGCGCGCTCCGGGTTACGCTTGTCCAACGACTTGAGCCAAGCCAGCGCCTTGTTCACTTGCTCTTCGGCTAGCGCCGCGTCACCCAGCGTGAGCAAAGCGCGCACCAGCGAAATAACGCCCTCGCTGCGTGTGGGGTCAGTGGGTGGGATGCGATCCACCACATCCACGGCATATTTGAGCGCGCCGATCTCGATGAGGGGGGTCACTGCGCCGGCTGCGGTCCAGCCGTCGCTGAGGATTGCCAGCGCAGCCAGGCGGTCGGCGAGCAGGACGCGCTCGGTGCGCGGTAAAGCGCGCACGGGCATGACTTTGACCGCTTCTTGCAGTGTGTAGACCTGGAAATCCACGTCGGGGTTGGCAGCAGGGCGTTTGACTTGGCGCAAGAAATGGGGATCGCCCTTGCCCGCGCTCAATCCGCTTTCGCGGCGTGCGATCTGTACATTGGCGATGGTGGTCAATTGGTCCAAGACTTCGTTGACCAGCCCGGCCTGCCCGAAGACCGCGGCTGCCAGTCGCCGCGCGGTGATGTTGGTCAGGGTGGCGAAGCGGAAGGTATCCACGCAGCGTTGCAGAAGGCGGGCCTGGCGCCGCGGCAATTGCTCAAGCGCCAGCCGCGGCCCCAACAAGCCGGCGACTTGATGAATAAACTGGGCGCCGGTTTCCTCATAGCGCCGCACGGCTTGACCGATGAGCGCGGCGGTCAACGGATGCAGCCCCACGTGGGCCACAATCTCCGCCAGATAGCTGCGCAATTCCGGCGTCACCATCACGCGGTCCCAGGTCCGCTCGAACTGGTCGGCGCGCTCGATGCAAGCCAGCGCCAGTTGGCTGTCGCCCAGCCGGGCCGCGGCTGCGCCGTAGATCAGCAGACGGTCCACAGCGCGCGCCGGGGAATCGTCCCCCAACGCGCCGAAGAGCAAGGGGCGCGCCTCCTGCAAGGCTTGGCGCGCCACATGCAGCACGTCCGGCGTCTGGGGATGGTCGGGCCGTTGCGTGGCAAATTGGGCCAGACGGTAGACCGCCTGGGCACGCGCCAGCGGCGCGCGGCTTTCGGCTAAGCCCGCGACGGTGAGCGCGGGGGCTGCTGCGCCGCCGTCGGCGAGCGCCTGCCAGATGCGTTGGATCAGCCAGGAGTCGGGCTGCCAGATGACCCGCTCCTCGATGATGGTGCCGGCTTCTTCCGGTGCGCGGGCCGCGGCCTGTTGCAAACAAGCCAGCGCGCGTTGGGCCAGCGAAATGACGACGCTGGGGGGTGGTTCAGCCGGTTGGTTGGCCTTGCGGGTTCGGAGCGCCAATCGGTAATCCTCGGTATGACCAGGTTGATACGATGCGTGGTGACTTCACCAACCGGAGTCATGCTGAAGCATAGCCCAAACATCGCGTACGCGATGTTTGGGCGCTACGCTCCTCAGAGCGACGACCGGTAGCAATCAGACCACGTCGTGAAGTCTCAAGCAAACCACCGGAGCAAGCCCGCGACCAGCAAAAGCAGCGCGCCCGCACCCATCAGCAGCCAGGCCAGCCGTTGCGTTTGGCCGGCGCGGCGCACGGCTGCGCCGTGTTGCGCGTGGGCTGCTACCCCAGCAGCCAAGCGGGCCGGGGCGCTATGGGGCACGCCCTTCACATGGGTCAGGAACCAGGCGCGGCGGCAAAAGGCATAGGCACCGATGTCGCTTGCACGCACGCGCGAACGGTCTTTGGCCATACGCGGGTCGGGCTAGGCCGCGCCAGGCACGACATCGGGCGTGTCGTCGTCCGCCGGCGCAACGGTCAGCGCGCCCAGGTCTGTACCCAGGCGCGTCTCCAGACTGCGCAACGCGGCGCGCATCTGTTCCTGGCGAAAGGCCAAGGTCAAGTCCCCGCGCGTGCGCTCCAACACATTGCGCAAGACATCGGTATGGCGGCGCAGTCCGTCGGTGATGGAGTCGGGAAAATCCACGGTGATGAGCAGGCTGTAGACCTCGTCCATGAACTCCAGAAAGGGCGTTGCCTCCTCGATGTGTCCCTGGCGCATAAGGTCCAGGACAAAGCGCCGCGCCTCGGTGGCGGCCTCGCTCATGCCGCGTAGATAGGTCGCACCGGTGACTTGCAGCGCGGCAGGCGTAGGCAAGGCGGTCCGGCGCACGACGGCAAAAAGCAGATGGGCCTCCACCAATTCTTTGAGCGCGTCTTGGGTATAGCCCGCGTGGTAGAGCATCGGATAGCCCGCCAGCGCAGCGACCATCTCCTGCCCGGCGATACGGGCAGCCTCGAGCATGGCTGCGGCTTCTTCCCATTCGTGGCGATGAATGGCGCGGATGCTCTCGGCGCAGGCGCGGATGAGGGCGCGACTGCGGTTGAGCGTGGCGTCCCGCCGCTCGCTGATTGCGGTCAGGTCGGCGCGGATTTCCTCGACAATTGCGCTCAAAGTAGGCGCAAGGACGGCAGCCTGGGCAGCCATAAGCAGAGTCCTTCCCGGTCGCTCTCCCAATATAGGGCACGGGCGCTTAGGGCGCGTCGGCGCGCAGCTCGAGCCAGGCGATCTCGCTCGGCGTGAGCTTGAGCGATGCCGCCGCCACGTTGTCACGGAATTCATCGCCGGTGTTGCACCCCACCAGCGCAAAGATGTTGAGCGGCACGCTCAGCACATAGGCCGTGGCAATCTGGGGAATGGTCATGCCTTTGGCTGCGGCTAGTTCGCGCACGCGGTCCAGCCGTTGGAAGTTTTCCTCGGTGCAATAGACTTCCACCGCCAACTTGTCCAACGAACTGGTGAAGGTGTGGAGGTTATCGCGCGTGAAGCGCCCGCTGAAAAAGCCGCCTGCCAGACTCGACCAGGTGAACAAGGGAGTCTGGTGCGCGGCGTAAAATTCGCGTTCCGCAGCCGCCGCCGGCCCGCTGATGCTGATGCAGTTGGCCCAGGGTTCTTTGGCCTGCACCGCCAGGCTGAAATTCGGGCTGCTGGCGACAAAGCCTTCCAGCCCATGGGCGGCGGCGTAGGCATTGGCTTCCTGGAAGCGCGCCACGCTCCAGTTGGAGCCGCCAAAAGCCAGAATCTTGCCTGCGCGCTTGTGCTCGTTGAGCACTTCGACAATGGGGCCGACCGGCTGTGACGGGTCGTCGCGGTGCAACAGATAGAGGTCAATGTAGTCGGTCTTTTGGCGCGCCAACGAGTCGTGCAGGTCCGCAGTGATGTCAAAGGGGGTGACCCGTTGGCGGTCCTGGTTGTGGTGCGCGCCTTTGCCGATGATGACCACCTGGTCGCGCAGCCCGCGCTCGCGCACCCAGCGCCCCAGGACGCGCTCGCAATCGCCGCCGCCATAGCTGTGCGCGGTATCGAAGGTGTTGCCGCCCTGGGCATAGACTGCGTCCAAGAGGGCAAAGCTCTCGTCCAGTCGCTGTGAACTGAGCATGACCGTGCCTTGCACCAAGCGCGCCACCGGTTTGGTCAGACCAGGGAGAGCGCCGTATTGCATCATAGGTGTTGCCTCGTCTCTTGCCTCTTGGGCTTGTGTATCCGCGGGGATACGCAAGCGCGCATGACGGTACGAATGAGAAAAGCGGGCAGCGCCGCCGGGCCGCGTTGCGACGACCACTTGTTCATTATTCCAGAAAGCCCGCGGCCTGCCAAACCCAGGGGGAGGTGTCACCGGTAGTTATGGGAGACCGGTGACATCCCTGGTGACCAGTGGGGCAGGTCGTCCAGCGGGTAGATGGGCCGCGGCACATGGCGCCAGGTGAATTGCTCCAGATGCGACATGGTGGGGCCTGCACTATCCACACGGATGATGGCGCTGGTGAGGTCGCGGAAGAACTGGAAGTTGCTGGCGGTTTTCATCACCGCGATCTTGGCCTGGGCCGGGTCCAGCCCGAAGCTGCGGTAGATGCTGGGATGGTTGCCGCCCACGCCCACATGCTCGCTGACCACCACGCGCACATTGCCGATGCCCAGCAGCGCGCGGCGCCCGGTGTCATAGGTGTCGCGACCGATGACGTCGGCCTGGATGAAGCCCTCGCCCAGCCCCAAGACCTCGGCGCGCACCGCCAGCGGCGCGCCGAAGAGCGTGTCCAGCTTGCCGCCCAGCAGCAGATCAACCGTCGCGCCCACACCTGCCTGCCAGGCTTGCCGGGTGGATTCAGCATCCACCACGGTGACCAGCGCCAAGTCGGGCACGGCTTGGCGCACCAATTCGCGCAGGATCACCGTGCTGTCGCCTGTTGCCCCACCGAAGACGCTGTCGCCTGTGTCCGAAAGCAACACCAACCCGCGCGGCGCAGCGATCGCTTGGGCGACAGCGTCCGCGGCGGGGATGCTCTCGAAAACCCAGAACCGCTCGCGCAAGGACCAAGCGTGCGCGGCTAGTTCATCGGCTAACCGCTGGGCCAGGACCGGGTCGTTGTCGGTGATCACCACGCTATACCAGCCGCCTTCGGGCACATCCAGCCAGGGTTGCATGGGGAACGGAGATGCCGACACGACCCTCGGCTGCTGTTCCAGGCGACGCGCATGGTCGAACCACTCTTTCATGGGACCGTGCGCGGTGAGGAACTGCTCTTGGTGCGCGAGCATGGGGATGCGTCGCCAAGCCATGGTCGGGCGGATGTCGCCGCGGAGAATGGCGAAGAGTTGTTTGGCTGCCCAATAGCCGGTGTCGTCGGGCTGATGGGGCTGTGTCCGGTGGCCCACCAGCCCGTGCAGTTGGGTTAACATGCGTTCGGTCAGCCCGGCGTGGTGGTCCAACGGGGCGACGATGGGCACATCCGGCCCCAACACGCTGCGCGCCGCGCTCAAAAGCGCGCCCTCCACATCCGGCTCGCTTTCGGCAGCCGCGGCGCCGTGCAGACTGAAAAAGAAGCCGTCAATGGGTCCGGCGGCGCGCAGACCGCGCACCACCTTGTCAATAAAAAAGGCCAGCGTATCGTCGGTGAGCATGCCGCCCGCACCAGCCCAAGCGCTGATGATGGGGACCGGGTCCAGCGCAACGGCTTCTTCGCGCGCGGCGCGCAAGAAGCCCGCCAGCGTGCCGCTTCCTTCACCGCGCGCGGGGATCACCTCCGCGCCCTCATATAGGCCGTATTGGCGAAAGGTCTCTACGGTGGTGCGGACGGGGGTAAAGCTACAGGTCTCTTGGCCGATTTCGGCGATGGCGATGCGCATGGCAAGGACTCCGTGATAGGTAGGATCAGGGCAGGATGAAGAAAAAACGACCAGGCGGTTGGGTGCGCCGGGCGCGAGTTAGCTTGCCGCGGACGCGTAGCCGGGGTGGGCCATGACGGCTACGCGCACCGGCTTGCCGGATAGGCGCGTCAAAAATGGGCCGAAGAGACGCCCGGCGAAAAACGCGGGGCGCAACCCATGCGGCACCGCAGCCGGATGCGTGACCTCCACAAAGCCGAAGCGTTGGTAATAGGTCGTCAAAGCGCCCTCGCACAGGAGATAGAGCGGGCCGTCTGCGCGGCGGATCAGCGTGGTCACCAGCACCGCGCCGATCCCGCGCCTGCGCCAGGCATCCACCACCGCTAGCGACGCCAGTTCCAGGTCCGCGCCGTGGGGGCGCAACTGGCCCACGCCCACCACCGCGCCGCCGGGCACAGACTCGGCGATGATGAAACGGCTCCAGTGGAGGCGCAACGGATTGAGCCGCGCCGCACGCACCAGGGCTGTGATGGTGGGTTGGTCGGCGGCGGTCGCCGCGCGCAAATACACCGACATGATCTTGGTCCCGATCCTCGTGCGCGGTCCCTGCGTTGTTCACGATACCCTGTTCCCCCCACTGCGTCAAGGTTTTCGCCGCGGCGGCAATGGAGCGCCGGATTGGTTGCTGCGCGGTGGAGTAGGGTACAATGCTCCCAGACGCGCAGCAGTCTACCTCGCGCACATACCGGACCGAACGATTCCAACACCCACAGCTACCCAAGAAACGTGAGGTTTGCCATGTCCACGTCTGTCATTCCCCCCAATCGCGCCAAAGCCGCCCTGCGCGACGGCGCTTTTCTCATGGGCACCATGGTGGCGGAGATCCGCCAGCCCTCCATCATGCAATTACTTGCCAACGCCGGCTTCGACTTTGTGGTGATTGACAACGAGCATGGCGCGTTCACGGTGGAGAGCATCGCGGACCTGAGCCGCATGGCGCGTCTGGTCGGCATGACGCCGATTGTGCGGGTGCCGGACTTAGCCTATCCCTACCTGGCTCAGTCGTTGGATGGCGGCGCACAGGGCATCATGTTGCCGCGTGTTACGCACCCGGACCAAGTCCGCACGGCATTGGACATCATGAAGTACCCGCCGATGGGACATCGCGGCTGTGCGTTGGCCCGCGGTCACACCAACTTCCGCGGCGGGCCGGTCGCCGCCACCATGGACGCAGCCAACGAGGCGTCCATGATCCTGGTCCAAATCGAAACGCTGGAAGCCATGCAGCATCTGGATGCCATCGCCTCGATTCCGAATGTGGATGCGCTCTTTGTCGGGCCGAACGACCTTTCCATCGCAATGGGCTTGCCCGGTCAGATGGACGCGCCGCCGGTGGTGGAAGCCATCGAGCAAGTGATGGCTGCGTGCGCGCGGCATGGTGTCGCCGCAGCCATCCAAGCCAACGACATGGGCTACGGCACGCGCTGGGTCGAAAAGGGAATGCAAATTCTCTCCTACGGCTCGGAGGCAGCGCTGCTGGTTTCGGCGGCAAGTGCAGTGGTGAACAACCTGCGCGGGGTGCGCGCAGCGCAGGTCTAGCTACGGGGGCTGCCACGACCGTGATGCAGAGCGCCCAGGACGCGGGCACAACCTAGCCGGGGCGCGGTGCAAACGCCATCATGGGCGTGGTGGCCCCTGCAATGCCTGGGCCAATAGCCGGGCCAGTTGCTCGAAGTCAGGCGGCTTCAACAGCCAACCCACCACCCCCAGACTTTCGAGAAGCTGCAGCTCGGCTTCCAGCGGATGACCGCTCATCACCACCGCGGGGATGTGGCTTCCCTGCGCGCGGAGCGTGCGCAACAACTCTTGGCCCCCCATTTCCGGCATGACCAGATCGGTCAGGATGAGCGAGATGCTGCCGGCGTGATCGCGCAGCAAGGTCAGCGCGGCGCGCCCATTTGCGGCTGCTAATGGGCGATAGTTGAGCAGACTCGCCAACGCCTCTACCAACACCTCGCGCAGATGATGATCGTCCTCTACGACCAGGATGGTCTCGCCGTTGCCACGTAGGAGGAGCGGCGCCTCTTCAAGCGTGCTCTCCTCGCCCGGCGTTGAAATCAGAGGGAGATAGAGGGTAAAGGTTGTGCCGCGCCCCTCCACTGTGTCCACGGTGATATGACCGTTGTGTTGTTTGAGGATGCCGTAGACCTGGGCCAAGCCGAGACCGGTGCCCTTCCCGGGTTCTTTGGTGGTAAAAAAGGGTTCAAAAATGTGGGGCAGCACCGTTGCGGGGATACCGGTTCCGGTATCGCGCACGCGGATGCGCGCCCATGCGCCTGTTTCTGCCGCTGTAAAGGGTGCCGGCTCGTCGGTCGAGACCTGGAGCCGGTCCAGCGTGATATACAACTCGCCGCCCGCGGGCAAGGCGTCGTGGGCATTCAGCGCCAGGTTGGTCAACACTTGCTGTAAACGGGTGGGGTCGGCGCTGACCACACATGCGCCGCTTGCCACCTGGATTTCGCACAAGATACGCACCCGCTCCGGGATCGTCCGCCGCAAAATCTCCACTTGCTGGCGCAAAAACGGGACCAGATCCAGCGGGCGCATTTGCAACACAGCGCGCCGCCCGAAATCCAGCATCTGTTGCACCAACTCGGCGGCCCGGCGCGCGTGCTCGGCTACCGTCTGTAGGTCCGTTCGCAGGCGCGGGGACAGGTCCGGCGTGCGCAAAGCCATCTGGATATGCAAGATGATCACCGCCAAGATGTTGTTGAAATCGTGGGCGATGCCGGCGGTCAATTGGCCCACGGCAGCCAGCCGTTCCTGTTGGACCAACTGGTTTTGCGCGGCGCGCAGTTCATGCAGCGCGGTTTCCAGCTGTTGATAGCTCTCACGCAGGGCCTCTTCGGCGCGTTTGCGTTCGGTGATATCGCGAACGTTGACCACCAGCGCCGCCACGCTTGGCTCATGCAACTGGTTGGAGATGGTGCTTTCGACCCAACGCCAGTCGCCGCTGCGGTGGCGGATGCGGTATTGGAGGGTAATGACGTGACCAGGCTGCTTGTAAAGCGCATCCACCGCGGCAAGCACCCAGGCGCGGTCTTCCGGGTGGGAGATTTCCCCGGTCCTGACCGGGGCTTCGTCGGCGCTGTTGCAGCCGAGTATGCGCAGCGCAGTAGGGCTGAAGTATGTGAAATGGCCTGTCGCGTCCACCAGCACGACACCGTCGGCGGAGTTTTCGATTAAGACGCGAAAGCGCGTCTCGCGGCGGAGAATCTCTTCTTCGGCCCGTTTGCGCGCATCAATGTCGGTATAGGTGCCGAGCATACGCAAGGGGCGTCCCAGTTCGTCCCAGGTCAGCACTTTGCCCAACGAGAGAATCCACTTCCACTCGCCGCTTTTGGTGCGTTGGCGCGCTTCGACGCGGTATTCGTTGGTTCGCCCGGCGATGTAATCACTGAGCGCGCGCTCGACGCGCGCGCGGTCGTCCGGGTGGATACGGGCGCGCCAAAACTCCTCGGTCTCGTGAAACTCCTCCGGCGCATAGCCCAACATGCGCGCGTAGCCCTCGTTGACGATAACCTCGCCGGTTTGGATGTTGAAGTCGTACAGCCCCTGTCCCGCAGCAGCGAGCGCCAGACGCAGCCGCTCCTCATTCACGCGCAGCGCGGCCTCGGTTTCGCGCATTTCGGTGATATCCATGAACAGGGCAATGGCTGCGGTGGGTACTCCGTCCGGACCGGGAATGGGGGCGGCGTTGATGGCGATGCGACGCTCGCTGCCGTCAGGACGACAGAGGATGGCTTCGGTGCTGCAACGTTCACCGTAGCGCACGGCGCGCGCCAGGGGGATTTGGTCTAAGGCAAGGGGCTTGCCGCCGATGTCGCGCATGGTCCAGCGCAGTGTGTAGCGATCTACACCCACCCCGCGCACAGCTGCCGGGGTCTCCTCACCCATGATGGCGAGACCGGTCTCGTTGACGTACCGCAGCGTCCCGGAAGGAGCGTCGGCAATGGCGACCCCCACCTGGCTCTGTTCCAGAGAAGTTTCCAGGATGGCGAGCGTTTCTTGGTAGCGCTCCTCCATGCGTTTACGCTCGGTTGCATCGCGCGCCAAGACCAGCACGCCGACAATCTCGCCCTGGGGGGTGCGGATGGGGCGATGGGTCACCTCGAAGTAGCGGCGTTCACGGGTCGCATCACCGGAATAGGCGGCGTCAATCAAGGTTTCCCCCGCCAGCGCGCGGTCCAGGTTCGCCTTGGCAATGGCCCAGTCGGCGGCAACGGTTTGATACTCCGCCAATGAGCGGCCCAATTGGATTTCGGCGCCATAAAGGGACTGCATGGCAGCGGCATGGGCACGGTTGAAGAAGAGATAGCGATAGGCACGGTCCACGGCAAAGACCGGTGTTTCGGCGGCTTCCAGCAAGGCGTCCAGCAGCAGGGCATGGGGCACGTCGCTGCCCTCGTGGCGGCTTTGGGGGCGGGTCATGCAATCATCCTCGCGGCGTGTTCCAGACTCTCGAATCGTTGCGCAAGGCCGGCAGGGCGGGGTGTATTTCAATCGGGGAGCGCCATGCTGTCACCCTGTTCGCCGCCGGTGGGCGTTGCGCCCATGAAGTGAAGGGTCCCGGCTCGTTGCGGGGGATGCTGTGTGCGTTCAGGATGACGATTTGTCCCAACGTTGAAGTACCCCCGGCACGCTTCAGCGCGTCACCGGCGTGTCGAGTGCGTACAGCTCCGGGCGGCGGTCGGCAAAGACAGGGATGCGACTGCGTACACTCTCCACCAGGCTTAAGTCAATAGTGGTGGTGAGCAAGGCGGCGCTTGCATCGCCCTCGATCAACGTTTCACCCCAGGGATCAATCACGGCGGACGCGCCGAAAAAGCTGCTGCCGTAGCTCTCGCCCACGCGATTACAGGCGACGACAAAACACTGGTTTTCGATGGCGCGGGCGCGCAGCAGCGTGCGCCAATGCTCGCGACGCGGGTTGGGCCACTCGGCGGGCAAGAGAATCAGGCGTGCACCGCGCAGGGCATAGTGGCGAAACAGTTCGGGAAAACGCAGGTCATAGCAGATGGCTAGCCCGGTCCGTCCCCAGGGCAAATCCACCAGCGTGGGCGTTGACCCCGCAGCCAAGTAGACCTCTTCCTGCATCAAGCGGAAGAGGTGAATCTTACGATAGACTGCGGCTAACGTACCATCGGGCGCATACAGCGCCATGCAGTTGTAGAAGCGTCCATCCTCGCCCGCCTCCAAGATTGACCCGGTGAGCCAGATGCGATGGTGGCGCGCCAAATAGGCCAAGCGCCCGAACCAGCCCGGCTCCCCGGCGTGCTGTACCAGGGGCGACGCATAATCGGCGGCGTGGGCCAGGTCATAGGCGGTGCTCCACAGTTCGGGCAGCAAGACCAGGTCACTGCCGCGACGGGCCGCCTCGCCGATCAGGGCCTCGGCGCGGATAAAATTGGCCGCGGGCGCGCCCGCCTCGCAATCCATCTGGATCAACGACACGGTCAAGCTCGACGTCTGGGGCATAGCGCGACTCCTCAGTGTGAATCACTCCTGGGTTACGCGCCCCGTCTCGTTACCATTCTGGAAGGGACGAGCTTCCAGAATGGTATCGGTGGGCCGGATTGCGTAACTTGCTTAGATAAATTCGATCAGCCGTGGCGGCTGCGTGGCTCCTCATCCGGGTCGGGCAGGATTTCGATGGTGGCACCAGGCGCGGGGCCGCTGTACTCGCCCAGACGACCGCGTGGCGGCTCGCCGTTGGCTTTGGCAGCCGGCGCCGTGTTGACGCTCAGTTTCTCGCGCGGCGACGGTGCACCCGCGCCCAAATAAGCCAGCAGCGCGCCCAACACGATCAACGCCGCGGGCCACCAGCGCAAGAGCGCGTCCGTTGCTGCGCTGTCGCCTTGCCGGTCGGTTGTGTAAAGCAAGACGCCGAAGAGCACCAGCACCATGCCGGGGATCAGCGCCCACCAGTGCCGCGCGCCGCCCAGCAGATAGACCAGGCCGAAGACCAACCCCATGCCCACAAAGAGCAATGCGCCCAGCGTCTCCAACTGTGCGGTGACGACGCTCAACGCGATCACCGCAGCCAAGACCAGCATAAAGCCGCCGGGAATGATGGCCCACCAATGCTCGTCGCGGTCAAAGAGATAGAGATGGGTGAAGGCCAATGCCAGCCCGGCAAAGAGTGCCGCGGCAATCCACGGTCGCGGCAAGTCGGGACGGGTAGCCAGCAACATCATCCCCGCCAACGCCAGCAAAGTCCAGCCGGGCATCACCCGCCACCATTGTTGGCGACGGCGCAGGGTCGTCAATAAAAAGCCTGTACCGCCCGCCGCCAATACCCCCGCCGTCACCATCTGGGCGATCGGTGCGTAAGCGCCGAGGAGGTCCAGATTGAAAACCAAGAGCAAAACCCCGGCGACGAGCAGGGCCCCGGCCCAACGCAATAGATTGGGGCGATAACTCGCCATGAACTGTCCTTTCGGGCAAACCGGCGCGCCGCACCATATCAACCCAGTTTACACCAAACAAAGGCCCCTGTTGTGCGCACGCGCAACAGGGGCCGTCGGACCATACCGGGATGCGGCGCGCCGGGCTTTAGGGTACGACGGGCAGCCCGCTCACGTCTCCGCTGACGCGCACGTTGCCTGCCACCACCCAGCCCGTGTCACCGGCAGGTGTAGTTACTTGCAGCCAGTCTCCTGCGGCTGTGCGTCCGGTCACGGTGAAGACCGCGCCGCGCGCAAAGCGTGCCAGTTGCTCGCTGTCAGCTGCCGGGCGACTATAGACCGGCAGCACCAGCGGGATTACCGTTGCGGTCACGGTGGCGTCTACCGTCGGCTCCGGCGTGGGGGTGGGCGTGGGCAGCAGCACCGGGGCTGCGGGCGCCGCAGGCGTCGGCGTTGGGGTGGGGATCCCGCCATCCACGGCAGGCAACGCCCCCACCGCGCCGGTGACATTGACCGTGTCGCGGAAAATCCAGCCCACGACGCCGGTAGGCAGTTCCACTTGGACCCACAGGCCGTCGGTCGAGCGCCCGCGCGCGGGCAAGACCGCGCCTTGCGGTGCTACGGCTTCCACGTTGGCGTCTACGGAGGGCGCGCTGCGCACGTTCACGCCGTCGGGCACCGTGACGAAGACGGCAGGCACATCGTCGCTGGGAATGACGTTGGTATAGGGCGCGGGCACCTCAATCCCGGTGGTGCGCGGCTCGCCTGCTGCCGGCGGCAGGGCCGGTTGCGCGGCAGGCGGTGTAGTCTCTTGGCCCGGCACCGGCAAGGTCAGAATATCGCCGCTCGGCACCAGAAACTCCGCCGCGACCCAGCCGTTCACACCGTCGGGCAAAGTCACTTGAATCCAGCGATTGTCAGGGCTGCGGGCAATCGCCGGGAGGGTGACGCCGTTTTCCAAGAGACGGATCACAGTGCCCTGAGCCAACGTCGGCTCGCGGCGGATATTGACGCCGGCGGGCGCGTTGACGGTGACAGTCAGCTGTGCGGCGCCTTCCCCGCTGGTCCCGGCAGCCGGTTCGCCGGGAGGGGTATCGGCAGCCGGAGCAACCGGTTCCGGGGTAGGTACAGCTTTGCCGGTATAGGCCAACACCTGATCCACCAAGCGGGCGGGTACTTCGCGCTCCGACAGGCTGAAGAACTCCGCGGCGGCAAAGCCCACTACGCCGATAAAGGGCTGGTCTACATTGATGGGCGTTTCCGCCACAAAGATTTCCAACCATTCACCCTGTTGACCGAAGACCCAGACTGTCTCGCCGTTTTCCAAGACGCGAATGACGGTGGCGTCGGTACTGGGCGCGGTGCGCGCGTTGAGACCGTTGGGCGCGTTGACCGTGGCGAAGCGTTGGACGACGGTCTCCAGCGGCGCGGGGGGCGGCGCGGTCGGCGCCACGGTGGGCAAAGGCGGCGGGGTGGCGGTTGCTTCGGCGACAGGCACCGGTGTCGCGACCGTGATTTCGGCAGGCGTAGCTTCCTCAGCGGGCGTTGCGGTGGGCGCGACGATCGCGGGGGGCGCCTCCGGCTCGCCCTGGTTCAAGCCCAAAAGGGGCGGCAAAACGCGAAAACCGGTGTAGCCGATCACCGCCAGGAGGGCTACCGTGATGATGGCGGGCAAAATCCAGGCGCCGGTTCGCGGGCGCGGTTTGACATATTCGACCGGTTGCCAACTCTCTACCGTGGGCAGCGGCGCGTCCTGCAACTCCCAGCGTTCGGTCACGCGTTGCTCGGACTCGCGCAGAAGCCACTTGTCGTCGGGTTGGCTACTTTCTTGCAGTCGCCAGTTGTCTTTGGGAATTTGGTTTCTCATTGCCGAAGCGTCCCCCCTCCGTCGCTGGGTCCCGTCGTTGGGTCCGGATTGAGCAAGCCGTACGCGCCGCCGCGCAAGGCTCGCAAACGAGCCGCATGGCATAGGGGCGGCACAAATCCTTCTCGGCGTCCGCAATCGAACCGGCGCGCCAGACCGGGCGAGCGGGTCTGTGCTTTCGGTTGCCGATTGCACCCTAAGCATCACGCCGCAAAGCCGCTTGCGGCTGTGATGGGGTTCTCTATTCTTATGACGTTAAAAACGCCGATTTGGTTGTGCCGGTTCACCAATGCCGGTTGCGCCGGCTTTTGCCCAGCCCGCGTAACCGCTCTGCTGTCTGTGCGCGTCTGTGCGCTATCGCCAATCCCGTGGGGGCAATGACTCGCCCGCACGCGTCAAGCGCCGCATCGGAGACGGCTTGACGTGCCGGCGACCCGCTGTTATAGTTCGCAGCGAACCGACCCTGTGCAGCCTGGAAGGTTGAGGACCGCCGGCGAGTTCCGCCTAGCTACCGGAGAAGCGGTCGCCAAAACACCGACCGCGATTGCGCCCAGGCATAGTATACACGCAACTTCTCAAGCTGTAAACACGAAGAATTGTCTGCAAACATGCTTGCAGTTGGCAAGGGAACCTACACTCGCCACCACCCGCACACGACGCACGCCCGCCCGGCGCGCGTCCCAACCGGCCCTATGACCCACCCATGACCCAAAGCCATTCCTATCCCCACCGGCCTGTCACCACACAGCCGGCCTATGACCTGATTGTGGTAGGCGCGGGCGGTGTCGGCAGCGCAGCCGCCTACCACGCTGCGCGCCGCGGTCACCGCGTACTGCTTCTGGAGCAGTTCACCATCGGGCATACGCGCGGCAGCAGTCATGGCGGCAGTCGCATCATCCGCTACACCCACGACCGCCTAGGCGACACCGCGCAGATGCCCGCGACCTTTGCCCTCTGGCGCGAATTGGAACAGCTGAGCGGCGTCGCGCTCTTGCAAATGACCGGCGGTCTCTATATCGGCTCCATGGACGAACCGTGGTTGCGCCGCAGCCGGGAAGCGCTCACGGCGCTGGGGTTCCCCTTCCGCCTGCTCAGCGGCGACGACCTTGCCGCGGCCTATCCCCAGTGGCGTTTTGCGCCCGACTGGGTCGCCGTGGAGCAGAACGATTCGGGCATTTTGGCGGCAAGCACCTGCGTGGCGACGCTAGCCGCGCAAGCGCAACGCTTTGGGGCGCAGCTGCGCGAACAAACCCCGGTGGCGAACATCACGCCCGACGGCGACGGCGTCATTGTGCGCACCGCCGCGGGCGAGACCCTGCGCAGCGACCGCGCGATCCTCGCCGCGGGGCCGTGGTCGAGTCGGTTTTTGCGCGAGTTGGTGAATTTTACCGTGCCCCTGCGCGTCACCCACCAACAGGTCGCCTATTTTGCCGCGCGCGATGTTGCGGCCCATAGCGTCGGGCGTTTTCCGCTCTTCATCGTGACCGAAGCCCCTCACTTCTACGGCTTTCCCATCTTTGAGCGCGCTGGGCTGGTCAAGGTAGCGCTGGAGCAGAGCGAAGTCACGGTGGACCCGGACGGCCCGCGCGCGGTGGACAGCGACCTGCTCGACCGTCTCTGCGCGCTGGTGGCGCAACACCTGCCTGGTCTGGACCCCACACCGCTGCATGTAGAGACCTGCCTCTATACCGAGACGCCAACACGCGAATTTGTGATTGACCGCCACCCCGACCACGCGCAGATTGTCATCGCGGCGGGCTTCAGCGGGCGTGGCTTCAAGCATACCATCGCGGTCGGTCATCTGCTGGTGGATTTGGCGACCCATCCTGCGGGTGACTATGCCCTGCCCTTTTGGCAAAACAGCTATGCCCTGGGGCGTTTCGCCCCCAAATCGGCTCCCACGCACACCTATGACCCTTGACCCCGTCTATCCCACCCAAATCTTGCCGCTGGACGATCCCGCGGCCCAGGAATTGGCGTTGGCCCTGTTGGCTGACGACCAAGTGATTGCCGCGCCCACCGACACAGTCTACGGTGTCTTTTGTCGCCCGGACCGTCCCGCCGCGGTGGAGCGGCTCTACATTGCCAAAGACCGCCCGCCCCAAAAAGCCATCCCCATTCTCATCAGCGACCGCGAGCAGGTGACGCAGGTGGCGCAGCCCCCTTTTTCCCTGGGCGCAGAAACGCTGATGACCGAGTTTTGGCCCGGCGCGTTGACCATTGTCCTCCCCGCGCGCAGTCACCTGCCCGCCATTCTGACCGCAGGGCAACCGACCATTGCCGTGCGCATGCCCAACCATGACGGTTTGCGCGCGCTCTTGCGACGCACCGGCCCCCTCGCGGCGACCAGTGCCAACCGCAGCGGCGGCCCGGAAACGCACAGCGCTGCCGAGGTGATGGCCCAACTGGGTGGGCGCTTACCCCTGATTTTGGACGACGGGACCCCGCGCCCGGCGCGCAATCTCGCCAGCACCGTGATTGATCTCACCGGCCCCGCGCCGCTGATTTTGCGCCGCGGCCCGCTGGCAGACGCAGTGCTGGCGCGTCTGGCTGCAACCGACGCGCCGCCGTGATCATCGGCGTTGACGCCAGCCGCGCGCTGCGGACACCCCGCACCGGCACCGAGCGCTACGCGCTGGAGATTTTGCGCGCGCTCCTACACTTGCCCGCCGCAGCCTGCCATGCTTGGCGGCTCTATGTGGACCGCGACCCTGTCCTGCCGCCGGCGTGGGCTGGAGACGCGCTGCCCACCTATGCAACCTGGCGCATCCTGCCCGCGCGGCGCTTGTGGACCCATCGCAAGCTGGCTGCGGAGGTGATGCGCCACCCGCCGGACGTGCTCTTTGTGCCCAGCCATGTGTTGCCCCTGCGTCCCCCGTCCCGTCTGCCGCCTATGGTGGTGACGGTGCATGACTTGGGCTATCTCTACGAGCCGCAGGCGCATCCCTGGCGTCAACGGCTCTATCTGCGCTGGGGCACGCGCTGGAGCGTCGCCGCGGCGACGCGTGTCATCGCGGTCAGCCGTGCTACCGCCGCGGATGTGCTTGCCCACGCCGGGGGCGACCCGGCGCGGCTGCGCGTGGTCTATGAAGCGGGCGCGCGGATGGAGCCGCCCACGCCCGCGCAGATTGCCGCAGTGCGCGCCCGGCTCGGTCTGCCCGCGGCTTATGCGCTCTATGTGGGAACCTTACAGCCGCGCAAAAACTTGGCGCGCCTGGTCCAAGCATACTCGCGTTTAGCGGTTGCGGGCCGGGCAGACTTCGACCTGGTGTTGGCGGGCCGCGCCGGCTCCCAAGCTGCGCCGCTGCTGGACGCAGTGCGTCGCAGCCCCGTAGCCTCGCGCATCCACCTGCCCGGCTATGTGGACGACGCGGACTTGCCCGCGCTCTTGGCGGGCGCGCGCGTCTTCTGCTATCCTTCGCTGTATGAGGGGTTCGGCCTACCTGTGCTGGAAGCGCAACAACTGGGAGTCCCGGTCATGACCGCCAACAATTCATCGTTGCCTGAAATTGCGGGCGACGCAGCTATCCTGGTGGATGCGCTGGACGTGGACGCAATTGCCGATGCCATGCTGCGCCTGAGCCGTGACGAGGAGCTGCGCAGCCGGCTGATCGCGGCGGGCTATGCCAATGTCCAGCGCTTTTCATGGGACAAGGCTGCGTCCGAGACGCTGGCTGTGCTCGAAGAAGCGGCCCGCCATCGTCGCGCCTAGCCGCCATGCATGCATCGCCTGACCCCGCGCTCTCCCTCCCCACCGTCAACATTTTGGGTGTTGCCGTCCACTGCGTGGACTTTGCCACCACGCAAACGGTCATCGCAGCGTGGATGGCTGCGGACGACACGCGCTGTCGCCAGATTTGCACTGTCAACCCGGAATTCATCATGGACGCGCGGCGCGACCCGGCCTTTGCCGCCACGTTGGGGCGTGCCGACCTGCGCGTGCCGGACGGGGTAGGCGTGCTGTGGGCCGCGCGGCTCCACGGTGTGCCGCTGCGCGAGCGCGTCACCGGCTCCGACGGCGTGGACATTTTCTGTCGCCAAGCCGCACAAGCCGGGTGGCGCGTCTTCTTTCTCGGCGCGGGGCCGGGTGTGGCAGAGAGGGCCGCGACGATCCTGTCTGCGCGCTACCCCTCGCTCCAAGTGGCGGGCTGCTATGCGGGTAGCCCGGACGACGACGCTTGGCCCGCCATCCACGCGCAGTTGGCCGCGG